>NZ_JAUONW010000039.1:0-72591 GCF_030546345.1 Caloramator sp. CAR-1 | reverse complement strand
GCCTTCAAGGTAAGTAAGAAGAAAATAAAAGAAGCGATAAGAAAGATAAATAAATCTTCACGTGAAGTTATGAATAATATAACGATATTGAACATAGGGAAAGTAACGCCAATTTACAGGATATTAAAATCAATAAAATATGAAAATATAATTTAAGTTTTTTAAATTTAACAAACGCCTTGAAACTAGCTAATTTAAGGGGTTGTCTATAAAAATTAACCTACAATATCTTGACACTATCGTTTTCTAATAAATTATTGACACAACCTTATATATGTGCTATCATTACAAAAAGAACCTTTAACTCTGGTCCTGTGAGGCCGGGAAGGTGGGCAAAGGAATACTTATATGTTTATAGGATTGCTATGCCTTCCCGCAAGGGAAGGCTTTTTATATAACCTTTAATTTAGCCCAGCGAGGCTAGAAAGGAGAGATAATATGTTAAAAGGAAGACATCTTTTAGACCCAATGGACTTTACAACTTCAGAAATCGACGAGATTTTAGAGCTTGGAGGAGAAATCTCAAAAAATCCAGAAAAATTCTCAAAGGCATGTCAAGGAAAGATTCTTGCAACTCTTTTCTATGAACCCAGCACAAGAACAAGATTTAGCTTTGAGGCAGCGATGTTAAGACTTGGAGGGCAGGTAATAGGTTTTTCAGAACCAAATTCATCATCAGTAGCAAAGGGTGAGAGCATAGCAGATACCATAAGAACTATCGCTTGCTATGCAGATATTGCCGTTATGAGGCATCCTAAGGAAGGAGCTCCAAGGGTTGCAGCGATGTATTCTTCAATTCCAGTTATAAACGCAGGCGATGGAGGGCATCAACATCCAACTCAAACATTAACGGATCTTCTAACTATAAAATCTTTAAAGGGCACTCTCTCAAATCTTACCATAGGTCTTTGTGGCGACTTAAAGTTTGGAAGAACTGTCCACTCCCTAATTAAAGCCATGTCAAGATACGAAAATAACAAATTTATCTTAATTTCCCCAAAGGAGCTTAAGGTTCCCGATTATATAAAAAGGGAAGTATTAGAAAAAAACAATATAGAATTTTTAGAAGTTGAAAGGATGGAGGATGTTATAGGGAAATTAGACATCCTTTATATGACCAGGGTTCAAAGGGAAAGATTTTTTAACGAAGAGGAATATTTAAGGCTAAAGGATAGCTATATCCTCGACAAGGCAAAATTAAAGGGAGCCAAAGAGGATATGATAATACTGCATCCTCTTCCAAGGGTTAATGAAATTGCAGTTGAGGTTGATGAGGATAAAAGGGCAAAATACTTTGAACAGGCAAAATATGGCATGTTCGTAAGAATGGCTCTTATAATGAAACTTTTGGGGGTGGAAGTATGCTAACAGTAAACAGCATAAAAAATGGAATAGTAATAGATCATATTAAGGCCGGCCTTGGGATAAAAATATTTAAAATGCTTGGGCTTGACAAGATAGATAGCGCAGTTTGTCTTCTAATGAACGTTCCAAGCGAAAAGCTTGGTAAAAAGGATATTATAAAGATAGAAAATGTAGTTGACATAGATCTTACAATCCTTGGGATACTTGATCCCAACATAACAATAAATGTTATAAAGGATGAGGTTATAGTTGAAAAGAAGAAGTTTGAGCTTCCAGAGAGGGTGGAAAATGTTTTAAACTGCAAAAATCCAAGATGCGTAACCTCTATTGAAAAATATATAGATCATGTCTTTTACCTTGTTGATAAGGAAAAGGGAGAATATAGGTGTATGTATTGCGATGAGATATATACCCTTTCGGAGGTTTGATTATGGAACTTTTAATAAAGAATGTTAATATTGTGGATAGCTCAAAGGCCTTCTGTGGAGATGTTTATATAAATAATGGAAAAATAGAAGATATAGGAATATTAAATAGGGACTGTGAAGTTTTGGATGGAGAAGGTCTATACCTTCTCCCATCCTTTGTAGATCTTCACGCCCACTTTAGGGAACCAGGATATGAATACAAAGAGGATATATTGTCAGGTTCAATGGCGGCGGTAAAGGGAGGATATACTGCCGTTAATCTTATGGGCAATACAAATCCTACCTGCTCTTATATGGATATAGTTGATTATGTCCTTGATAGGGCAAGAAGAATTGGACTTGTTGACATTCACCAAACCGTTACAATAACAAAGGATATGTTAGGAAAGGATATAGATCATCTTAAATTGATAGATGAAAGGGTTAAATTTATATCCGACGACGGAAAGGGTATAGTAAACAACAAAGTGATGCTCCTTGCCATGCAAGTTGCAAAGGAAAAGGGAATTACAGTGATATCTCATGCGGAGGATGATGAAATTTCAAAGATAGATACAAGGCTTTCAGAAAACTTAATGACAAAAAGGGATATAGAGCTTGCAAAGTTTACAGGATGCAGCCTCCATATAGCCCATGTAAGCACCAAAGAGGCGATGGAGGAGATAGCGACTGCAAAAGATAAGGGAATTAAGATAACCTGTGAAGTTACGCCCCATCATATTTTCGGAACAAGTAGTCTTAATTATAAAGTAAATCCACCATTGAGGGAAAGAGAAGATATAGAAGCTTTGATAAGGGCGATTAAAAGGGGATATGTAGATGCCATAGCAACGGACCATGCACCCCATACTAAAGAGGATAAGGAAAAGGGAGCTATGGGGATTTCAGGCATTGAAGTCGCCTTCCCTATATGCTTTAGGAAGCTTGTTCTTGAGGGCCATATAACTTTAAATAGACTTATAAAGATTATGTCTGAAAACCCTGCAAGGATAATGGGGCTTAACAAAGGAAAAATAGAGGTAGGATACGATGGAGACTTGGTTTTGGTTGATTTAAAAAAGAATTATAAAATTGATCCATCAAGCTTTTTATCAAAGGGGAAAAACAATCCCTTCGATGGATATGAAGTTTATGGAAGGGTAGTTTCAACTATAAAGGCAGGAAAAGTTCTTTTTAGGGGTGATTGATTTGATTATAGATAGGTTATATGAAGCAGTAGAAAAAAAGGGACATGTATGTGTGGGGCTTGACACTTCATTAGATTATATTCCAAAGGATTTTTTAAACAAGTTTGCATCCCCCTATGATGCTCTATTTGAATTCAATAAAAGGATAATAGATACAACGGAGGATGTAGTAGCCTGCTTTAAGGTTCAAATCGCCTACTATGAAGCCTTAGGAATAGAGGGAATGAAGGTCTATAGCAAAACTGTAAAATATTTAAAAAGTAGAGGGAATATAGTTATCGGCGATATTAAAAGATCCGATATTTCTGATACTGCAAAGATGTATGCAAGGGCTCACTTTGAAGGAGATTTTGAGGTGGATTTAATAACAGTAAATCCGTATATGGGAATAGATAGTATAATACCTTTTTTAGAGTATGTGGATAAGGAGAAGGGAATATTTGTCCTAGTAAAGACATCAAACCCCTCCTGCAAAGATCTTCAAACTTTATATGCAGGGGGAAAAAGGGTTTTTGAAAGGGTTTATGATTTCCTAAAGCCATATATCGAAAAAAATTTAGGTAAATACGGGTATAGTCCGATTGGTGCAGTTGTCGGATGCACAAACTCCGATGAGGCTCTAGATATAAGAAAAAAGTTAAATGGTATGTTCTTTTTAATCCCTGGGTATGGTGCTCAGGGCGGAGGGGCAGAAGACGTTAAAAGGCTTTTAGTAGATGGAAACGGAGGAGTTGTAAACTCATCAAGGGGGATTCTTTTGGCCTATAAAAAATACGAGGATGATTTCGATATTGCAGCAAGAAAAGAAGTTTTAAGGATGAGGGAGGAGATAACAAATGCAATACAAATCCCTTGATGTTTTAGAAAATGTAATGGTGGCTGAAAATATATATAAACTTACATTAAAGGGCGAATACGAAGTAAAGCCAGGGCAATTTTTCATGCTAAAGTCTTGGGAGGATGAGCCCATCCTTTCAAGACCCTTTAGCATATACGATAAAGGAGAGGATTATATTAGCTTTCTTTATGAGGTTAAAGGAAAGGGAACGGAGAAATTATCAAGATTAAAAAAGGAAGATAAGGTTAAAGCTTTAGGCCCCTTAGGAAATGGAATGGATATATCAAGGATAAAGGGTAAAGTTGCTCTAATAGGGGGAGGAATTGGGATAGCACCTTTGGCTTACTTTGCAAAAAAGATAGAGGCAGATGTTGACATATACTTTGGATTTAGGGATGAAGTATATGGGATAGAAAATTTAAGGAACAAAGAATTGTTTATAACCACAGAAAGTGGAAGGGTAGGTTATAAGGGTTATGTAACCGATATATTTAATCCTTTTGATTATAACCTAGTAATAACCTGTGGCCCTTTAGTTATGATGGATAAAGTTAAAAGGATATGCGAAAAAACTGCAACTCCCCTTTATCTTTTGATGGAGAGCAAAATGGCCTGTGGAATAGGAGCCTGCCTTGTATGCACGTGTAAAACAAAGGATGGGATGAGAAGGGTATGTAAAGACGGACCAATATTTAAAGGTGAGGAGGTTCTTTTAGATGCTTGAAGTTACTTTATGGGGGAAAAAATTTAAAAACCCTGTTATTGCAGCTTCTGGAACCTTTGGATTTGGAAGAGAATACAATGAACTTTATGATGTATCTATTCTTGGAGGAATTGCAACAAAGGGATTAACCCTTAAAAAAAGGGAAGGAAATGAAGGGGAAAGGTGCTATGAAACGGCATGCGGAATGTTAAATAGCGTAGGCCTTCAAAATCCAGGAATAGATTATTTTATAGAAAATGAACTTCCCTTTATGAAAAGCTTAAACACGGTTGTAATTGCAAACCTTAGTGGAGGAAGCATAGAAGAATATGTAAAGGGTGCAGAAAAGCTTGATAAAAGCGATGTAGATATAATAGAACTTAATATATCCTGCCCAAATGTTAAGGAGGGTGGAATGAACTTTGGAATAAAGTCAAAGGTTGCAAGGGAGGTTGTAAGGGAGGTTCGAAAAGTAGTTAAAAAACCTCTTATAGTTAAGCTCTCACCTAATGCTGAGGATATCGTCGATATGGCGGTATCCTGTGTAGAAGAAGGTGCTGATGGAATATCCCTTGTAAATACCTTTAAAGCTATGGCAATAGATATTTATAAAAGAAAGCCTGTGTTTAAAAACGTATTTGCAGGTTTGTCAGGACCTTCAATAAAGCCGATAGCCCTAAGGATGGTCTATGAGGTTTCAAAGGCAGTTGATGTTCCTGTTATAGGTATTGGCGGTATAAAAGACTACAAGGATGCAATAGAGTTTATGATGGCAGGGGCAAGCCTTGTGCAGGTTGGAACAGCAAATTTTATAAACCTCTTTGCCTGCATAGAGATTATAAAGGGAATGGAAAACTTTTTAAAGGAGCAGGGGACAAACAGCATAGAAGAAATTATAGGGATAGTTTAATGGAGGGATAGAGATGGATGTAATGAAAATTCTTCTTGAAACCGGTGCATTGTTAGAAGGGCATTTTCTTTTGACTTCAGGAAGGCACAGCGATAGATTTATAATGTGTTCTAAGCTTATGATGTTCCCGGATAAAGCTGAGGTTGTTTTAAAAAATGTGGTAGAAAAGCTAAGGGATGTTGAGTTTGATGTGGTTGTTGGTCCTGCGATGGGGGGAGTTTTGGTATCCTATGAAATTGCAAGGCAGATGGGAAAGGTAGCTATGTTTACTGAAAAAGAGGGCGAAGGTTTTGTCTTAAGACGAGGATTTGAAATAAAAAAGGGGCAAAAGGTGTTAATAGCAGAGGATGTTGTAACAACAGGGAAATCCTCGGGAGGCACCATAGAAGTTGTAAAAGCATTGGGAGGAGAAGTTGTTGGAATAGCCTGCATAGTGGATAGAAGCAGCAGGGAATTTGAATACCCAATATACAGTGCCATAAAGCTTGATATAGAAACCTATGAAGAAGCAGATTGCCCCTTATGCAAAAAAGGAATCCCTTTAATAAAGCCTAAAACACAAAAATCTTAATCTTAAGTGCCAGGCACTTAAGATTAAGATTTATTTTTATTTTTTGGATGGTATAATTTTGTATATGATATTTTCTGGTGGTTGGTGGTTAGGATGAAGACTTGTTTTGTAATATATTACAACAAACTTAATAGAAATAGTTTCAATGCCCTTTCGGCGGCGTTAGCATCCTTTGAGGAGACTAAGGATATTCCTATATATTTTATAAAAAAACATACGGATCTAATCAAAGATCTTTATGAAATAAAAGAAAAATATGAAAATGTTGTAGTTGGGATATCCTTTTTTACAACTCAAATATGGGAAGTTAAAGATATTGTCAAAAGTATAAAGGATAAACATAAGGATGTTTTACTTATTGCAGGTGGTCCCCATCCAACAGGGGATGTTGAAGGAACTTTAAGGATGGGGTTTGATTTGGTGTTTGTTGGAGAGGCAGAGGATACGATAGTTGAATTTTTCAAGAGAGTTTTAAAGGATGAAGATTACAGTAGTGTTAAGGGATTAGCATATCTTAAGGACGATGATGTGTTTTACACAGGTAAAAGGGAATATGTTGATCTTGACAAATATCCTCCCTTTCCATATATGCTTGGCAAATTTGGACATATTGAGATAACAAGAGGTTGTCCCTTTGCCTGCAATTTCTGTCAAACATCCCACATTTTCGGAGGAAAGGTAAGACACAGAAGCATAGAAAAGGTCCTGGAGGCCGCAGAGAGGATGATAAAAAGAAATTTAACGGATTTTAGGGTTATAACCCCAAACGCCTTTTCTTATCTTTCTGAGGATGGGAGAGAAGTTAACATAAAGGGACTTGAAATATTTCTAAGGGAAGTGAATAGACTTTATAAGCCTAAAGGGACCATAAATATAGGTTCCTTTCCCTCAGAAGTAAGGCCGGAGCATGTAAGGGAGGATACGCTTGAGCTTTTAAAGACATATGCAGATAATAAGAATATTATAATAGGGGCACAAAGCGGTAGCCCTTGTATATTAAAAAATTCAAGAAGAGGACATACCCTTGAGGATGTTTATAGGGCGGTTAAACTATCAGTAAAATATGGCTATATCCCTGATGTTGATTTTATATTTGGTCTTCCAGGAGAAACAGAAAGGGACGTTTTAGATACCATTAAATTTATGAAGGAACTTGCAAATTTA
Organism: Caloramator sp. CAR-1; assembly: GCF_030546345.1. NCBI lineage: Bacteria > Bacillati > Bacillota > Clostridia > Eubacteriales > Clostridiaceae > Caloramator > Caloramator sp. CAR-1. The sequence continues at coordinate 65,425 of NZ_JAUONW010000039.1, read as the reverse complement.
GGTGCAAGGATACATGCTCATACCTTTATGCCCCTTCCCCAAACAGCCTATAGCAAGGAAAAACCAGGGAGGATAGATCCTAAGATAAAGGAAACTATAAGCAAAATGTTAAAGGAAGATAAAAACGTAGTATTTGGAAACTGGACGGTTCAAGAAAGACAAGCGGAGAAAATATATAAATATCTAAATTATGGAATTATTTAGTGGTAATATTTTATAAAAATACGATATAATAATTATCAAGGATAGTTTAGGGGGAATTTTTATGGAAAAAAGATTATACAGGTCAAGGACAGATAGGATGATAGCTGGGGTATGTGGAGGTATTGCAAAGTATTTTGACATGGACCCAACAATCGTAAGGCTTTTATGGGTGCTTATTGTAATGCTTGGAGGTTCTGGGATACTTGCCTATATTATTTGCTGGATTGTTATTCCTGAGGAGCCAATAGGCTAGCTATTTTGGATTAGCCTTATATAATAACTTATTACGATTTGGGGGGATTAATTTGAAAAGGATTATTAAAGGGGGATTTATATACCCTGCTGTTGGACAACCCTTTAGGGGGGATGTATTAATTGAGGACGGGAAAATTAAAAAACTTGCAGAGAACATTGAAGAGGACTGCGAAATTATCGATGCTTCTGGAAAATTCGTATTTCCAGGGTTTGTCGATGCCCACAGCCACCTTGGATTATTCGAAGAGGGGGTAGGATCTATTTATCAGGATGGAAACGAAGCAACGGATCCTGTAACTGCCCATGTAAGGGTAATAGATGCATTTAATCCCGATGACAGTGCAATTGAAAGGGCCTTAAGTGGGGGAGTAACTACTGTTATGATTCTTCCTGGAAGTGCAAATCCAATCGGAGGTCAAGGGGCAATATTAAAATTAAGAAGCAAAATAGTTGATGAGATGATTATAAAGGAACCAGCAGGTTTAAAGATGGCCTTTGGGGAAAATCCTAAAAGGGTTTATGGAGGTAAAAATCAAACTCCTTCCACAAGGCTTGGGACAGCAGCAGTTATAAGAGGATATTTTATGAAGGTTCAGGATTACATAAAGAAAAAGGAAAACGCACAAAAAGAGGGAAAGGAATTTACAGAAAGGGATATAAAGCTTGAAATAGGAGAAAGGGTTTTAAAGGGGGAGATTCCAGCAAGGATCCACTGCCATAGGAAGGATGATATATTAACAGCTATAAGGATAGCTGAGGAATTTGGCTTTAAGTTTGTTTTAGAACACGGAACAGAAGGATATAAGATTGCTGATTATTTGAAGAAAAAGAACATTTCTGTTGTCGTTGGACCGTTATTTGGATTTAACACAAAGCTTGAGCTAAAGGACAAAACCTATGAGGCTATTAAGATTTTAAACGAAAAGGGCGTTTTAATTTCAATAATGTGTGATCATCCTGTAATCCACTTAGAACATGCTAATATTCATGCGGGTGTTGCCTTAAGGTATGGTGCAAAGGAGGAGGACCTAATTAAAATGCTTACCATAAACGGAGCAAGGATCCTTGGCTTGGAGGATAGGATAGGCAGTATTGAAGAAGGAAAGGATGCGGATATAGTAATTTGGAGCCACCATCCATTTGACTTAAGGGCAAGGGCGGAAAAGGTTTATATAGATGGGGAATGTGTTTACAGTATATAGGGCCTGATAATTTATCAGGCCTTTATAAAAATTTGGGGGGAGTATTATGGAAGTTTTAGATAAGATAAAGGGTTTGCAGCCAATCTTTTGGGAAAATCCAAAAAAATTAAACGCCGATGATGCATTAAAGAAAATAGATTTAACTTATGAGGATATCCTTGAGGCTGAGGATAGGCTTAAAAGGTTTGCACCTTTAATAAAAAAATTATTTCCTGAAACGGAAGATGGGATTATTGAATCACCTTTGATTGAGATAAAAAATATGAAATTGGAACTGGAAAATAAATACAAAAAGAAAATAAATGGAAGGCTATTTTTAAAGTGCGATAATTATTTAAAGGTTGCAGGTTCCATAAAGGCAAGGGGAGGAATTTATGAGGTTTTAAAACATGCCGAGGACCTTGCGATGGGGAATGGACTATTATCAAAGGATGATGATTATTCAAAGTTATCTGAGGAATCCTTTAAAAAATTTTTCTCAAATTATAAAATTGCTGTAGGCTCTACCGGGAATTTAGGTTTATCTATAGGTATTATGGCTTCGGCTTTAGGTTTTAAAGTGGATATTCATATGTCCCATGATGCTAAGGAATGGAAGAAAAAGATCCTAAGGGATAGGGGATGCAATGTTATTGAATACAAGGAGGATTATACAAAGGCAGTTGAAGAGGGAAGAAGGCAGTGTGAAGGCAATAAAAATGCTTATTTTGTAGATGATGAAAATTCAAAGCACCTTTTTTTGGGATATTCTGTAGCAGCCCTAAGGCTTAAAAGGCAGCTTGAAGAGTTAGGAATAAAAATAAATAAGGATAATCCTTTATTTGTATATTTGCCCTGTGGGGTTGGAGGAGCACCAGGTGGAATAACATTTGGGCTCAAACATGTATTTAAGGATGATGTTTTTTGCTATTTTATAGAGCCAACCCATTCACCCTGCATGCTTTTAGGCCTTGTAACAGGGAAACATGAGAAGGTGCATGTTAATGATTATGGAATTGATAATAAGACGGAAGCAGATGGTCTTGCAGTTGGATCGCCCTCAAAGCTTGTATCAAAAATAGCAGAGATTTTAATTGATGGTATCTATACAATTGAAGATGATGAACTTTTTAAACTTCTTGCCCTTTTAAAGGATAGTGAAGATATTAAGATTGAACCATCAGCGGCGGCTTCATTAAAGGGTCCACTACTTTTAGAAGCATCCCAAAATGCAATTCATATAGCCTGGGCTACAGGAGGAATATTTGTTCCTGACGATATTTATGAAAAAATGTATATTAGGGGTAAGAATATTATTTGAAAAATTGGATAAAATAAATCATATAATGTATTGAATTATGTTTTGGAAGGGTTGCTATGAAAAGAACTATTTTTCTTTCTTTAATTTTTCTTGTTCTTTTTACATCTGTTGTTTTTGCCCATAAACCTATATTTGAAACAAGTGATACTACCTTTGAAAAACCAATTGTTGTAAAGGACCACACTATAAGTTATGCAATTTATGGAAGTCTTGATAAAATCGATGACGTAGATTTTGTAAAATTTGAGGCAAAAAAGAAGGATCCTTTGTTTGTCCAAATGACAATTCCAATCATTAAAGGCAATGAGGACTTTAGTCCCTCCTTTGCTATTATCGGAAAGGGCATAAAGCAGAGGGATAAGCTCCCCTTTGATATTCCTGAAGGGTATGGAAGTTTAGTAATAAAGCCTTCACCTAAGGAATATTTTTATGAAAAATTCACCCAGACCAAATATTATATAAGGCAAACTATAAGGGGAGAAATTCCTGAGGATGGAGAATATTATGTTGCAGTCTTTTCAGATGGCGAAAAGGGAAAATATTCCCTTGCAATTGGTGAAAAGGAAAAATTTACAGTTGTCGATTGGTTAAAGATGCCTTTTATTTATGTAGTGGTTAAGTATTTCTTTAACCCATTTGCAACGGTTGCAGTCATAGGTTTTATTATTATATTAATCTTCTATATAGTTAAAAGAAGAAGGGCCTAAATTGGCCCTTGATTATTCTGCAAGTGTTTTATGAACATCCTTTAAAAGACTCCTTATAGGAAGCTTTTGTGGGCATATGTCTTCACATTTTCCGCATTCTTTACAGTTTTCAGCTCTATTTTCTTTATTTATGTAATTATTATAAACTTTTTTGCTTCCCTCTAAATCGTTGTATATGAAGGCACTGTTGTAAACTGAAAAATTCCTTGGAATATCAACACCAAAGGGGCAAGGCATGCAGTATTTGCAACTTGTGCAGCCAATTTGGTTAAGGCTTTTATATGTTTCCTTCACCTTTTCAATTAATTTTATTTCCTCCTCATTTAGAGAATAAGGATAAGCATCATTGATAACCTTTAAGTTTTCCTCTACCTGTTCAATTGTGCTCATTCCGCTAAGTAGCAAAGATACTTCTTCAAAGTTTAGGACATATCTTAATGCCCATTCGGCAGGTGTTCTTTTAACATTGTATGAATTCCAAATATCCTTTACTTTTTCTGGAGGCTCCTTAGCAAGTTTCCCTCCTTTTAATGGTTCCATGACTATTATAGAAATTCCTTTAGAATGGGCATATTTTAGTCCTCTTAATCCTGCCTGTTCATCTTCATCAAGATAGTTGAATTGGATTTGTGAAAAGTCCCAGTCAAAGGCATCTATTATATCTTTAAAAACATGGAATTCATCGTGAAAAGAAAAACCAATTTTATTAATTTTACCTTCATTTTTTGCCTTTACTAAAAAATCTAAAACTCCAAGGTTATATACCTTTTCCCATGAATTTTTTGAAAGGGCATGAAGAAGATAGCAGTCTATTTGGTTAGTTTCTAATTTATTTAGCTGTTCATTTAATAATCTTTCAAAATCATCCTTTTCATTTACAAGCCAAACGGGCATTTTAGTGGCAAGTAAAACTTTTTTTCTATAACCTCCCTTTAAAACTTCAGCAGTAAATATTTCACTATTTCCCTTATGATAAGGATATGCTGTATCTATGTAATTAACTCCATTATCAATTGCATATCTTACCATTTTAAATGCCTTTTCCTTATCTATTTGCCCCTCATCACCATTTAAAATTGGAAGCCTCATCATTCCAAAACCTAAAGCAGAAACTTCAAGGTCCTTTGCGAATTTTCTATATTGCATAACAACCCTCCTAAAATTCATATGGTTTACAAATTATCTCTTTGATTTTAGTTTCAAATATTGATGCTGCATGGGAAGGCCTTATCACAACGGCAGTATCAGCGCCTTCTCCTGTTCCTCCTATTGCTATTATATCTTCACCGTAGGGGATTAGCCCAGCATCAAGGGCCATAATTGAAATTTCTACAGCAACTTTAACACCTTGTCCGAGCATTCTAAGTGTATGGGCCATAATTTCAACAGGATATATGCCAGCAAATTTTCGAGATATTCCCCTTTCTGCACCAGATAAGACATGGGTTCCCGTATAAACTTTAAATCCAAGCTTTTTAAGATCTTCTATTGTTTTTTCGTCTATTTCCATAACTCCAGGTTCTTCAAAACCATTTACATGGGTTATAACTATAATATTTTTGCCACTACCAGCTAAAAACTTTGCAGTATATCCTGAACAGGATGCAACGACGATATAATCTATGCCCTTTTCTTCTGCAACCTTTAGGGCAAGTTCTATGGTTTTTGCTGTATTGTGCCTTCCTGAAGTCTCAAAATACATTTTAGCACCTCCTACTTTTATTTCTTAATAATAATTTTAATATATTTTTGCCAAAAAATGAAAATAGAATTTTGTTGTTTTCATTTATATAATAGTGTTATAATGTTTCATGGAGGGATTGTCATGGAAAACGATAAGGTTTTTGATCTTCTAACCAAATTGTATAGCGAAATGCAGAACGGCTTTAAAGAAGTTAATAATAGGTTAGACAGGGTAGAAGAAAGGCTAGACAGGGTAGAGGAAAGGCTAGATAGGGTAGAAGAAAGACTAAATAAGGTAGAAAACAATCAAGTGACTATGGAAAATGAACTAAAAGAGATGAAAAAGACTGTGTTTGATGTTATAGAGGGTGGAAAATCATCAAGAAGAAAGGCTAAATAACAGGGGGATAATATGAAACTTTTACTTTTATGCATAGCAGGGTTTGTTGCAGCCTTTGTGGATTCCATTGCAGGTGGAGGGGGACTTATTTCTGTTCCAGCCTTTATGCTCTATGGTTTACCACCACATATGGTTCTTGGAACAAACAAATTCTCTGCTACGACGGCATCTTTAACAAGTTCAATCAAATACATAAAATCAGGAACTACAAATAAAGAATTACTTAAATATTTATCGCCTATGACCTTTATTGGAGCTGTCATTGGCGTAAACTTAGTATTAAAAATAAACCAAAGGTATCTTTATGCTATGGTTTTAATCCTTATTCTTTTTGTTGGGATATATACGCTTTTTTCAAAAACGATTGGTCAAGAGGATAATTTTATTGGTTTAAATAGAAGAAACATATTATTGGGTATGATCTTAGCATTATTTATAGGTGGATATGATGGCTTCTTTGGACCGGGGACAGGCTCCTTTTTGATTTTTGGACTTATAAATATTTATGGTTTTAATTTTTTAAATGCTGCAGGCAATGCGAGGTTTTTGAATTTTTTGAGCAATATTGCTTCTTTAATAGTTTTTGCCTACAAAGGAATGGTGGATTATAGAATTGCAATTCCAGTTGCTCTATTTATGATTATAGGAGCACGCCTTGGAACTAAAGCAGCACTTTTTAAGGGATCTAAATTTATAAAACCTATATTTGTAACGATGTCTATTTTAGTTGCTTTAAGGATGCTATATAATTTCATAAACATATAAAAAGCAGGCAGATGCCTGCTTTATTAGTCTCCAAAGGATATTCCAACGCTTCTTGCAACCTGAACAAGTTCTCCATTTGGATCAACATATTTTTCTTTTCCTATAACGTCCTCAAGTGGAACATATGATATGTCGTCTCCCTTTAGACATACCATGTTGCCGAATTTCCCTTCTGCTATAAGGTCAACGGCTTTAACTCCGTATCTTGTTGAGAGTATTCTGTCGTATGTTGAAGGTGAACCACCTCTTTGAACATGGCCTAAAATAGTTGCTCTTATTTCATGGGTTTTTATTCTTTGCTCAAGTTCATTTGCAAGTTTATGGGCAATACCTCCAAGTCTTATTGGGTCTGGGCTGTCCTTTACTATCTTGCTTACTACAACTTCTCCTCCCTTTGGCTTTGCTCCTTCAGCTACAACAATTATGCTAAACAATCTTCCCATTTTTCTTCTTTCTTCTATCTTTTCAACTACTTTATCTAAATCAAAAGGTATTTCAGGAATAAGTATAACATCAGCGGAACCTGCGATTCCTGCATGTAGAGCAATCCAACCTGCATTTCTACCCATAACTTCAAGTATCATTATTCTATGATGGGATTCAGCTGTCGTATGTAGTCTATCTAGGGCTTCAGTAACAACTTCAATTGCAGTGTTAAAACCAAATGTGTAGTCAGTTCCCCCAAGATCGTTGTCGATTGTTTTAGGAACCCCAACAACCTTAACTCCCTTTCTTGAAAAATCCCTTGCACTTGTTAAAGTTCCATCCCCACCAACAACAACTAAGGCATCGACGCCTTCTTTTTTCATATTTTCAATCGCAACGTCGGAAACGTCCTTTTTAACAATTTGACCATTTTCTTCAACTTGGTAGTCGAATAAATTATCTTTATTTGATGTATAAAGTATTGTTCCTCCCTTATGAATAAGCCCAGTTACAGTGTCTAAAGTAAGAGGAATAAAATCGTTTAGATAAAGCCCCCTATAACCGTATTTGTAGCCAATAACTTCATAGCCGTATTTTAAAATTGCAGTTCTTGTTACAGCTCTTATTACTGCATTCAAACCAGGACAATCTCCACCACCAGTTAAAATAGCAATTTTTTTGATTTGCGACATTAATTACACCCCCGTTATTAAAATCTAACTTATATTATATATTGTTCAAGTAATATATAAAATATTTATTATATTCAAAAAAGTTATTTATTATTAACAAAAAAAGTTGATTAAAAGACAAAATGGATTTTTTGTCGATAAATAACCTTTTGAAATATTTATTATTTGTGTTATAATTAAAAAAAAGACTGCTAAATTTGACAGGCAGACCTCTTTAACTTGGGAAACCAGGTTAAAAAAAAGAGGTGGAATGCCATGAGGATGCTGCGCGAAAAAATAGAATACTTAAGAAGGAAGATGGATAGAAGATTAGAAGAAAAAAATTTTATTGTTGATGATGAGATAGTTAAGTTAAGCCAATTATTGGATAAGTTTATTGCAAAATATCAAAAAAGGCAAACGAAAATAAATAGGGGTTAGCCCCTATTTTTGTTTGCACTTCTATATAATGTAATTGACAAATTAAAATAATCAATTATAATAAAATTGTAAACGTTATGCACCCGTAGCTCAGCAGGATAGAGCAACGGTTTCCTAAACCGTGTGCCGGAGGTTCGAATCCTCTCGGGTGCACCATATCAAGCCTTCGGGCTTGATTTTTTATTTTTAAGTGGTGATTTTATGAATCATGAATATTTTATGAAAATAGCTCTTGAAGAAGCTAGAAAGTGTCTTTTTTTAGATGAGGTTCCCGTTGGAGCTATAATAGTTAAGGATGGGGAAATAATAGCAAGGGCTCATAATCTAAGGGAAACCTTAAGGGATGCTACAGCTCACGCTGAAATCCTTGCAATTAATGAGGCATGCAAGGCATTAGGAGGATGGCGCCTATTAGACTGCATTATGTATGTAACCCTAGAACCTTGTCCGATGTGTGCAGGAGCCCTTGTAAATTCTAGAATAAAAACTTTGATTTTTGGGACTAGGGATCCTAAGGCAGGAGCCTGCGGAAGCTTGTATAACATTGTAGCAGATGAAAGGCTTAACCACAGAATAGAAATCATTGAGGGAGTTTTACAGGATGAGTGCAGTAAACTATTAAAAGAGTTTTTCAAAGGCAAAAGAAAAAAGGATTGATAATTTTATATAAAAGTTGTAATATATATTTAGTATGGAGAGATGGCCGAGAGGTCTAAGGCACTTGACTCGAAATCAAGCGTGGGGGTAACTCCACCGTGGGTTCGAATCCCACTCTCTCCGCCAATGTCCGGCTTTTGCCGGATTTTTTTATATACTTAAAGGAGGAATAGTATGAAGGTATATATTACCTACCAGATCCCAGAAATTGCAGAAAGACTATTAAAGGAGCACTTTGAAGTTGAGGTAAATAGAGGAAGGCATTTAAGCAAGAAGGAACTTATAGAAAAAATAAAGGATGCAGATGGAGTATTATGTCTTTTAAATAATACTATCGATGCAGAAGTTATGGATAATGCTAAAAGGGTAAAGATTTTTGCAAACTATGCGGTGGGTTTTAATAACATAGATGTTCTAGAGGCTAAAAAGAGGGGAATTATCGTTACAAATACGCCGGATGTTTTGACAGATGCAACTGCTGACCTTGCCTTTTCCCTATTGCTTTCCGTTGCAAGGAGAATAGTTGAGGCGGATAAATTTACAAGGGAAGGTAAATTTACAGGGTGGGAACCTAATTTATTTTTAGGTTGTGATATAAAAGGTAAAACCTTAGGCATAATCGGTGCAGGAAGGATTGGTAAAGCCTTTGCTAAAAGAAGTATGGGATTTGACATGAAAATAATATACCATAACAGGAGAAGGGATTTAGAATTCGAAAGGGATTTTAACGCAGTTTATGTAGATAAAGAAACTTTAATAAAGGAATCTGATTTTATCTCACTCCATGCACCTTTAACAGATGAAACCTATCATATTATATCTGAAAAGGATTTTGATATGATGAAAGAAACTGCAATTCTTATAAACACTGCAAGGGGACCTCTTGTTGATGAAAAGGCCCTTGTAAAGGCGTTAAAGAATAGAAGAATATTTGGTGCAGGTCTTGATGTTTATGAATTTGAACCTCAAATTGAAGAGGAACTTAAAAGTATGGATAATGTAATAATTTTGCCTCATATAGGCAGTGCAACCATAAATACAAGAAATGAGATGGCTCGCCTTGCTGCAGAGAATATAATAAGGGTATTAAAGGGCCATAAGCCTTTAACACCCGTTGTATAGCTTACTTTTTGCGTTTTGCCAGAGATAAAATAGCACCTAGAGCTATCGATAAAAAGGATGCCATTAATACCCTGTATTCGGATGGTAGTAAAAAGGTTATTGTGTGGGCAGGAATCCAAAAGAATGGAATAGTTTTTAAAACTACAAAGCTGATAAAGGTATTCCAATCTATTTTTGATGTAACATCACTAAGTTTAACCCTTAATATTTTATTAACTTTACCTTCTCCAAGGTCTATAAAGGTATCTGTTATCCTATGAAAGGCCATAAAGGTTGGTGCAAAAATAAGGTTCATAAGTGCACTTGTATAAAATGCTGGCCAGAACCTTAAGCTGCTCTTAGGCAGTAAGCTTTTTTCTATGCAAGCACTAACTCCGGAAGAAAATAAATCAAAAACAAGGGCAAAGACCATTCCTAAAAAGCCCCAGATTATAAACCTATAAATTAATCCATAGGGTTTTTTGTAGTCCCCTGTTTGAAGTCTTATGGCTAAAAGTTCTCCCATTGTAGCAAGGATGGATACCTTTATAAATCCCATAATATAAGGGTGGGACTTTGTTAGAGTAACAAAGGCAATATGAGTTGGTTTGTAGATTAGAATAAAAATAACTAATAAAAGAGCGGTAATCCATAGAAAATCCTTTTTCTTCATCTTTATCCCCCTAAATTTATTGAAATTTTTTGTATTTTCCAATATTATATCATATGTGGGACAACTTTAACAATTTTTAAAGGTTAAGGGATAGTGTCAAGATATTGTAGGTTAATTTTTATAGACAACCCCTTAAATTAGCTAGTTTCAAGGCGTTTGTTAAATTTAAAAAACTTAAATTATATTTTCATATTTTATTGATTTTAATATCCTGTAAATTGGCGTTACTTTCCCTATGTTCAATATCGTTATATTATTCATAACTTCACGTGAAGATTTATTTATCTTTCTTATCGCTTCTTTTATTTTCTTCTTACTTACCTTGAAGGCTTTTTCATCTTCCTTAAACACACTTATTTCCCTTAAATTTCCTCCATTCTTGCTAAATACCCTTAGCTTTGCCATTATCTTTAATCCTTCCTTGCTCCATCCTAATGGCCTGCTGCTTAATCTCGCCGATAATACATGGCTTACATGCCCTTCTGCGCTGCATCCTATTACATCATCGTCATCTTTATATATTTCTATCCCTTCCCAGTTGTTTAATATATACCTTCTTACTTCTTTTATCCTTTCTTTTTCTGTATTAGTTTCTGCTTTACTTGCAAGCTCCTTAAATATTTCCCTTAAACCCTTCTTATCTCCTTCATTTATGGCTTTCCATATCTTTTCCCTATATTCTTCTCTCTTTGCTGTCCCTCTTATTATGTATTTGTTTAAATGATATCTGTCTAATACAAATTTCGCTTTTGGAATCCACTCTATCCCTTCCTTTATCCATCTTGCCCCATCCCCTGCTATATATATCTTTTCTATGCTCTCTATTTCATAATTCTCATACACATAATTCGCTACATCTATCCATATTTCTTCTGCTTCTACTCCTACGTATGCTTTGTAATATACATTTTTTAATTCATTCCTTCCATTCCTCTCTTGCCTTCCTTCATGAACATAGACAAGCCTTGGCATCTCCTTTTTGCCATTCTGCAGTGCAACATGATCTTCATCCGCTTCTATGTATAATACCCTTACCTTCCTTTTTTCTTTTACTTCTCTCTTTACCTCTACTTCCCCTACCTGCCTTATTGCATTAAATACCGTTTGCCTACTTAGCTTCTCTTTGCATGTTACCTTGCTACTTTCTTCGTAGGACATGTTGATTGCATTCTCTACAAGCCTTATCTTTACTTCTTTATCCACCTTCTCATGTTTCCTTATACCTATAACATCATCAAGTAAATATCTATATTCTCCGCTCTTTCTTGATTTGTAGTATGTTCTTGAATATTCTATTCCTCCTAGGAGCGTAATAATACTTTTCTTGTCTTTTCTTTCAACTATCCATTCCTTTTTTCTCTTATCATCTTCTTTAATCGCTTTATCTAATTCTTCTAAAAAGTCTTTTATTATATTCCTTCCAAGTTCATCAGTCGATTCTTTAACTACCTCAACAAGTTTTGTAAAATCCCATTCTTTTGACAGCATTTCTTCTACATTTTTTATTAATTTAGTAGTGAAATTTATTAAATGTTGTTGTATAATATCATGTTGTATAATATTATTCAAAAGAGACACCCCCTTATTGATTTGTGTTTTTTCCACTTTTTATTTTACCACAGGGGTTGTCTCTTTTAAATTTTTTGTCCTTTTTCGTCCTACAATAATTTTACACTATGACATCAATCCCCTTATTTGAAGGGGATTTTGTTTTTACAATAAGTTATTTTTTACATATTCTAATCTTTTTAATATTTTATCCTTTCCAAGAATGTCAATAATATTTACAAGCTCTGGGCCGTGCATTTGACCTGTGAGGGCAACTCTTACCGGCATAAATAGTGCCTTACCCTTTGCACCTGTTCTATTTTTTAGCTCTTTAAACACGTTTTGAGCAAAGTTTATGTCAATGCTTTCAGCTTCCTTTACCATGTTTTCAAATTCGTTTATAAGATTTGGAACATGTTCTTGCTTTAGAACTTCAAGGGTTTCATCGTTTTCCATCTTAACTTCATCACCAAAGAAAATGTTAACATGATTTACTATATCTCCAACAAAGGGCAATCCGTCTCTTACAGTTTCAACAACCTTTGTTATCCATTCTCTATTTTCCTTAGCAAAATCTTCTGTTATAAATCCTGCGTTTACAAGATGAGGAATAGCAAGGTCAACTATTCTTTCGATTGGGCTTTTTCTTATATATATACCATTTATATGATTTAGCTTATCTAAGTCGAATACAGCAGGATTTTTAACTACCCTATTTAAATCAAACTTTTCAATTAGCTCGTCTATTGTAAATATCTCCTCTTCTCCTTCTGGAGACCATCCAAGAAGGGCAAGATAGTTTACTATAGCTTCAGGCAGATATCCTGCATCCCTATATTGTTCAACCCATGTTGAGCCGTGGCGTTTGCTCATCTTTGTTCTGTCTTTCCCAAGAATTAATGAAACATGGGCAAACCTTGGAACATCAAAGCCTAGGGCCTTGTATATTAAAATTTGTCTTGGAGTATTTGAAAGGTGTTCCTCTCCTCTTATAACTGTAGTAATTTCCATAAGGTGGTCGTCTATAGTTACAGCAAAATTATATACAGGAATTCCATCTGACTTTACAATAATAAAATCCCCTATATCCTTTGAATGGAATTCTACTCTTCCCCTTACGATATCATCAACAACTATAAGCTCATCATCAGGAACTTTAAATCTTACAACTGGTTTCCTTCCCTCTTTTTCATAGGCCTCTTTTTGCTCAGGTGTTAAATGTCTGCACTTTCCTGAATATCGTGGCATTTCACCCTTTTTTAGAGCCTCTTCCCTTTCCCTTTCAAGTTCTTCTTCGCTGCAGTAGCAAAGGTATGCCTTTCCTTCGTCTAATAATTTTTGAACATATGGATTATATATTCCTACCCTTTCAGTTGAACGATATGGTCCGTGTTCTCCACCAACTTCTATACCTTCATCCCAGTTTATTCCGAGCCATCTTAAGCCTTCGATGATTACCCTTTCTGACTCTACTGTTGAACGATTAAGGTCTGTATCCTCTATTCGAACAATGAATTTTCCACCTGTATGTCTTGCATAAAGAAAATTAAAAAGTGCTGTCCTTGCGCCGCCAATATGCAAATGCCCTGTTGGACTTGGGGCAAATCTTACTCTCTCCATCAAAACACCTCCAAAAATATTAGGTTCCTTATTAATTTTACTTATATTTCCGATATTTTTCAACATAAATATATGGCTGTTCAAGAAATATCTCGAACAGCCATTAATATCACTTAGGCATATCTTTTGGATTAGGTACCTTTACTACAAAAAACTCTAAAACTTCATCATGAAAATTATTAACATTCATCTTTATATTAAATGGGATATTTAAGATGGTTCCTTTTTCGTAAATATGAGGTTCCTGATCATTTAACTTTATTGTCATTTTACCCTTTGTAATTACCATATAAACATTTGAATTTGAAAAATGTTCAGGAAGTCCAGTATCTTTAGTTAAAATCATGTGATTAATAACCAAATTATCATCATCTACAATTTTTTCAATGAGCTTTTCATCTAAAGCTTTAAATTCATAAATTTTTTCTATCATTCGTAATCACCCCTATACATATTTTATTGCATCTTTCTTACATGCTTTTATGCAAGCTGTGCATTCAAGACAATATTCTTTTAGTATCTTAGGAAATTCATTTTTATTTTCCATTTTAATTGCATCAGCCGGGCAAGCAGATTTGCATGCTCCACATTTTATACATTTTTCGTCCTTTACATTCAAATAATGTTTAGAAAATTTTCCTGGGACATTCAAGATAATTCCAAATGGGCAAAGATATTTATGCCATAATGAAGGCTCATAAATAAACGATATTAAAATAGCTAAAATAATCAATATTAGTAAAATAGGAATACTTTTGTAAAATTTATTATTCAATATGAAAGCCAAAACAAAAATAGTTAGTATGCTTAACCTAATAAAATTACTTTTAACAAAATCTGGAATAACTTTCCTTTTTATTTTAAGTTTTTTATATATCCAGTCATTCACTTCCATTAAGGTATTTATTGGACAAATCCATCCACAATAAAAGCGTCCAAAAATAAAGGCTGATATTGCACTGAGTAAAAATATTAACATCCATAGTTGAATCTTTTTTTTATAAATCAATAATGCAAATACTAGTAAAAATGCTAATTGAATAATTTTTCTAAACCTAATCAAAATTAACCACCTCCCCCACTTAATTTTTACTTGGAAATCTATACAATTAAAATTATAATATTATAATAAAAAACAGTCGGTAACTTATGTTACCAACATTTAAGGTGGTTTTATGAACAACATAGTGAATAATATCAAAATTTCAAAACTATTTAACAATATTAATGCAGAAGACATTAATGACATTCTTAAAAATATAAACTATAATATTCGTTCTTATAAAAAAAATCAAATTGTAGCATTTGAAGGGGATTTATGTTCAGGCGTTGGTATAATAATAAATGGTTGCCTTTTAGTAAAAAAAATATTACCATCTGGAAATGAAGTTACTATTACACATTTGATTCAAGGAGACATATTTGGAGAAGCTCTTATTTTTTCTGATAAACACACTTTCCCCTCAACAATCATTGCAACAAAAGATTCAGAAATACTATTTATATCCCGCGAATCAATTATAGATATCTGCAAAATTAACTTAATATTTTTAACAAATTTTATGAAACTACTCTCAAATAAGCTATTTTTATTGGATAATAAGATAAATTATCTTTCATATAAAACAATCAGAGAAAAAATAGCAAATTACATTTATAATGAATATAAAAGGCAAAATAATTTAAAAATTATATTGCCATGCACAAGAAAAGAGATGGCCGAAATGTTTGGTATACCAAGGCCATCTCTATCAAGAGAAATGATTAAGATGAAAAAAGAAGGTATCATTAATTTCAATAAAAATATAGTTGAAATTCTAAACTTAAACAAACTAAAAAGTTTTATAACGCTTTAAAAATCTATTTTATTATCCACTTTATAAACTCTGGAAATCTTTTTGCCCAATATTTTTCGCTATGGGTTGCACCTTCGTCGATTACTAGCTTTACATTTTCCTTCGGAAGTTTTCTAAGAAGTTCTTCATTAACATTTAAAGTTCCTTTAACGTAAATATTGGGGAACTCCTTAACCTTTTCATCGCTTGTTTCATTTGTTCCAATGTCTAAATAAAACTTCATATCATTTCTTATTTCATTTTCCCTTATAAACCTTAATAAATCCTCCTCAGAAAACCAAACTGCCGTTGAAAAGGCTCCAACCTTTGAAAATACGTCCTGATATTTTACTCCTGCATAAAGGGATATAAATCCCCCCATGGAACTTCCTGCAATTATAGTATTTTCCCTTTCCTTTAAAGTTCTAAACTCGCTATCTATTATAGGTTTTAAAGTATGAACTATGAAATCTATATACTGGCTTCCTTCTCCACCAACAGAGGGAATATCTACCCTTGATAAAAGTTTTGGAACTTCATAATTTGCCCAAGGAGAATATTCATCTAATCTCTTGTGTCCCTCTTTGTTGCAGTCAATTCCAACAACAATCATTCCATCCGTGTATCCTTCCCTTTGAAGTCTATCAAGGGTGATATCTACCTCCCAAGAATACCCTGAATACTCACTTTTATCAAACAAATTTTGTCCATCATGCATATAAAGAACAGGATATCTTTTTTGGGCTTTGAAATAATCTAAAGGAAGAAAAATCCTTATAGTTCTTTTCCTGTTTAGTTGAGGTATAAAAATTTCCCTAATAATTTTTCTCTCCATGCTAACACCTTCCATCTATTATTGACTTCAATACATCCAGATGTTAAAATACCCCTATATGGTATTTGGGTGGTGATTAAAATGTCAAAGAAAAAATTGAAAAACTCACAATATATATCCCTTGGAATTATGTTTTTCTTAATGTGTGGTCTTAAAATGTGGATTGCTATATTTTTATATTTTATCTTCGGTATAACATTAACTATAATAACAAAAAAAAGAACATACTGTGCAAATTTTTGCCCAATAGGCATCCTTTCGGATGCATTTTCTTCTAAGGAAAATAAAAAATTTCTTAAGGTTCCAAAATCCATTCAGTATTTAACTTTTATCGTCTTTTTCCTTTATATCTTCTTAATCCTATACTATAATTGGGGAAATACTTTTTTTCTTTGGGCAGAGCTATTTAAGTTTATCCTTTTTATCGTATTTATCGCATTGACTTTACAAATATTTTATAAAAACAGAACCTGGTGCACTACCTTATGCCCCATGGGAAAAATATACAAAGGAATAATAAAGTATAAGATATAGCCTAAAGAGGCTATATCCTTTTTATATCTAAAAATACTTAATGATAAAATAGATTTGAAGAATAATTATCATAGATATGCCAACAGTAAATTTAATATGCTTTGTCTTGTGGTGAAACAAAAGCATACCTAAAAATATCCCAACGCTTCCGCCTAATAAAGCAAGCGAAAGTAAACTCCTTTCAGAAATTCTAAATTTATGCCTTTTAGCCCTTTGCTTGTCCATAAACATTGCTAATAGGGATAAGATATTAATTAATAATAAATAAGATTTTATTAAATCCATACAACCTCCTAAAAATCTCTCATAACCCTTTTTATTTCCTCTACAAATAGGTCTATATCTTCCTTTGTTGTTTCAAAGGATGTCATCCATCTAACTTCATCTTTTTCTTCATCCCATATGTAGAAGAAATATTTTTCTTGCAGTTTTTCTATAGCCTTTCTTGGCATAATTGCAAATACAGCGTTTGCCTCCACCCTTTGAGTTATTTTTATTCCATCTATCTCTTTAACCTTTTCCTCAAGGTATTTTGCCATTTCATTTGCATGCTTTGCATTTTTTAACCATAAATCATTAGTTAAAAGGGCTTCAAACTGTGCTGAAATATACCTCATCTTTGAATGTAGCTGCGTTCCTTGTTTTCTTACGAATTTAAAATCCTTTGAAAGCTCTCTATTAAAAAACACCACTGCCTCTCCAAACATCATTCCGTTTTTTGTCCCGCCAAAGGATAAAACATCAACTCCCGCATCCTTTGTTATTTCCCTAAGGCTTTTGTTTAACGATGCCGCAGCATTTGCTATTCTTGCCCCATCCATGTGGACATACATATCGTTTTCATGAGCAAATTTTGTAATTTCTTTAATCTCTTCAACAGTATAAACTGTTCCAACTTCAGTAGATTGAGTTATAGAAATAACCTTGGGTTGTGAATGATGTTCTACTCCTTTTGCATGTAAAAGTTTTTTGATATCATCGATTCTTATTTTCCCATCAGAACTTGGAACCGTAATTATCTTACAACCGGAACTTTTTTCTACCGCACCACATTCATCAACATTTATGTGAGACATCGGTGATGCTATTATTGCATTAAAGGGCTTTGTTATTGCCGTTAATGCTAAAACATTAGCCCCAGTTCCGTTGTAGACAAAATATACATCAATATCCTTCCCAAATATTTCTTTAAACTTTTCTATTGCCCTTTGAGTATAAACGTCATCTCCGTAGGATATGACATCCCCATCATTTGACCTTATTATTGCCTCTAAAATTTCAGGATGAACCCTAGCGTTATTGTCGCTTGCAAAACTTCTCATAAAATCCCCCCTTAAATTAATAACCAGTGGTTTCCTTCTTTAAAGTTTTCGATTACATCGTGGGCCATCGTTAGTTTTTCCTTTGGATAAGTTGTTGCAACTCCAAAAACCTTCATTCCAGCTCTAACTCCTGCTTCAATGCCTGCAAGGGAATCTTCAAAAACAATGCAATCTTTAGGTTCTACCCTTAAAAGTTCAGCTGCCTTTAAAAATATTTCCGGGTCTGGTTTACCCCTTTTGATCATCCCCGCATGGGCTATTGCATCTATATATTTTCTTATATCTAACCCGTCTAAAATAAAATCTATATTTTGAATTGGAGCTGAAGATGCAACCGCAACCTTTATCCCCTTATTCTTTAAAAACTTTAGATATTCTGTAAGACCATCAACCTCCTTTATATAATCCTTATAAACCTCCCTGTAAACCCTTTCCTTTTCTTCACCAAGTGTCAATACTTCATCATCCTTAAGTTCCCTTTTAAAAATTTCTGCAAAAATCTCTTTGTTGGTTCTTCCAAAGTTTTTAATTATATCATTATCCTTTAATTCCACCCCATATTTTTTAGCAAATTCCTTCCATGCTATACAATGATATTCATAGTTATCGATTAAAACCCCATCCATATCAAAAATTACAGCCTTTACCATTTATAATCTCCCTTCTATTCAAAATTTTTTATATAAAATATTGCAAGTTGAGTTCTATCACGCAAATTTAATTTATCTAATAATGAAGTAATATAATTCCTAACCGTTCCTTCACTAAGGAAAAGCTTTATTGCGATCTCTTTATTTGAAAGACCTTCGCCAATACATTGTAAAATTTGAAATTCCTTTTCGGTTATACCATAGTCTTCATAGCTTTTTTTCTTAGGTTTTATTTGAGTCAAAACTTTGGCAACTTCCTTTTCAAAGACCACATTTCCCTTAAAAACTGCCCTAATACTCTCTATTATGCTATCGGTGGATTGGCTCTTCAATAAATACCCTTCAGCTCCATATTTTAAAGCCTGATAAACATACTCATCATCCATAAATGTTGTTAAAATTAATATCTTTATATTTTTATTTAACCCTTTAATCATTTTCGTTCCTAAAACTCCATCGCAAACTGGCATTCTAATATCCATAAGTATGACATCAACATCATTGTTTTTACAAAACTCAAAGGCCTCTTGTCCATTTTTAACACATCCAACAACTTCAATGTCTTCCTCTAAGCCCAAAATAATCTTTAAACTATCCCTTATAAGGGCATCATCATCAACTATCAAGATCTTCAATCCACTCACCTCAATCATTTAAAGGAATAACGCAAACCATCAAAAATCCATTCATTCCATCTATAGATACATTTCCCCCCATGTTTTCTACTAAATCTCTTAAAGTTTTTATTCCCATGCCTTCTTTTATGTTTTGACAACCTATTCCGTCATCCTTTATGTAAATTCTTAAAATCCTATTTAAAACTTCTATTTTTATTTCTATATTATTAGCCTTAGAATATTTAGTAGCATTGGTTAGTGCTTCCCTCACTATAGTAATCAATACTTCATAGTGATAGGTATCTAATCTGTTAAAATCTCCTATTAACTTATAATCAACTTTGCAGAAATTAAATTTTTCCATTAAATTCTTTAAATCTTCAATTCCTATATTTTTAGAAGCCTTCATATTATGAACGGTTTCCCTAATAGTATTTAATGTATTTGATAGCTCCATAATTGAATTATCAAGCATAATAATTGCCTTATTAATGTCCTTATTAACCAACTTTCTCATAGCCCGGAGCTGGAAAAGTATTCCTGCAATGGAATGACCTAATTTGTCGTGTAACTGCCTTGCTATTCTGTCCCTTTCCTTAAGTTCTGACATTTCCTTAACTTCTCTTATACTTTTTATCAATTGCGCCTTTGTTCTCTCAAGCTCTAATCTTAATCTTCTCTCTTCATCAAAGCTTTTTTTGTATCTTTCTTCCCTTTTATTTCTATCTTTAATAACAAAAGCAAAATAAATAAAAAGGGCAATTATAGTTAAATATTCTAATTGAATTTCTCTAAAAAGAAAAATTACGTTAAAAAAAGTTACAGGCACCAAAAATATATAAAACTCCAATAATATAATATCATAAACAATATAAGAATATAAAACAAAGAAATATGAATATTTTCTCGTCAATAATAAAATAACAAAAAATTCAAAAACAAGGAGAAGTCTTAAATTTCTATACTTCTCCCTGTATATATTAGAGGAAATTAAAACGAGTAAAGATGAAATTATAGTAAAATTGACGTCATTTAAAATTATAGATTTAACTCCTATATAAAGGAATAAAATAGTTTTAAAAATCCCCACCATACAACCCCTCTTATTCCAACAATTCTTTCTTTCTCCAAGAGCTTAAAAGCAAAAATACTATTGTAAAAAGTAAAATCACAAAAATATTTGACAAAACATCCTTTAAACTTCCTCCTAAAATAAGCTTTTCAGAAGCATCCATTATCCATGATGTTGGAACAAACTTTGATATCTTTTGCATAAAGCTTGGCATTATATCTTTAGGCCAAAAACATCCTCCTAGCATACATATAGGGACTGTTATTAACGGTGACAATGCAGATGCCTGAAGCCTATTTTTAGCAAAAGCAGCTACAGCCGTCCCCAACGAAACACACATTATAGAAAAGATTAAAAAAAGAAAATATACATTTAACGGAGATGGTCCAAAGTCAGCTTTGAATATTAAAAGCATCACAGAAAATATAATCATAAGTTGAAATATTAAAACTATAAAAAAGCTTAGAATATTTTGAAGAGAATAGTAAAAAGGCTTAACAGGAGCAGATAATATTCTACTTAATATCTTTAAATTTTTGTCTTCTAATATTAGCTCCGTTGATGACTGGGACAGATATAACATGCTCATTATAAATAAACCTAAAGATGCCAACGTGTTATTTTTTCTATCCTTATTTTTTTCAGTCGAAACATATTTTATCTGTAAGTTACCCTTCAAATAATTGTCTAATTTTGCATAAAACTTTTCATAATTCCCATCGGAATCTTTCGCCAAATTATTTGCTGAGTTTAAAAAATTGTTAAGATAAAACTTTACTGGCAGGGAAATATTCGTTTCTTTTATGCTAAAAGATTTGATAATTATTTCTTTCCCCTTTATAAGACTTTCTGTAGTGCCCTTTGGAATAATGATAGCATACTCTACCTTATTTTTAAACAACAAACTTTTTATTTCATCTTCTTTTACATATTTTATATTTGCCTTATTATTCAGGTTGTCAACTAAAATGCTCGTAAATTTTGTATTATCGTAATCTACAACCCCAACAGTTATTTTTTCTTCGCTGTAGGTTGCAATAATCATTGTGATGGAAACAAGTATAAGGGGCAGGACTATCATGAAGAAAATGTTCTTTTTGTCAATTAAAATTCTTTTTAAATTATTAATCAGTATACTCATTAATCCTCACCCTTCCTATTAAAAAGGCTAAAATAAAACTAATTATCGTCAAGAAAAGAATAATTAAGATATATCTTGCAAAATCACCACCATAGATTAAATTAAACAAAGCATTATGAGCATAATAATTAGGGGATAAAAACTGAAGCCTTTCAAACCATTTTGGAGCGCCTTCTGTTTTTATATATCCGCCACTTACGCTTGTTCCAAATAACACTAAAAAATTCAAAACAAAAGATGACTTATTTTCGTCTTTGATAAATAATCCCGTTAAAATTCCCAATGATATTGTAAATATCATAAACAAAGCTGATATTAATATAATTAGCAAAATATTATTACCCCAGTTTGCTCCATATACATATTTAGAGAAAAACACTATAATCAATATATCTATAAATAAAGTAAAAATCATCCCCAGTGTTTTACCCAAAAAATTATATATATTGTTAATTGGCAGAGATTTCATTCTAATATTTGTCCTGTTGATTTTATCCTCTAACAGTATATAATTTCCATATAGTGTTCCATACATCAGCACCATAACAAGCATAGTAACTGAATAATAATCTATTGCCCTTGGGATTTTGCCTTCGATGCTCAGTGGACTTTCAACCAATAGCTGTTGATAACTATATTGGGCAGGCCTTTTTTCTAAAGCCCTTTGGGTATTAAAGCCATTCGTAAAGCTTTCTACTATCCCTTCAATAACTTTATTTTCATATTCTTTATTCTTATTAGTCATAACCTCTATTTGTGTTTTTTTATTAGAGAGCAATTCTTCCGTAAAACCATTTTTAATATAAATAAACCCTGATACTTTTCCATTTTCTAAAAGCTCTTTTCCTTCATTATAGGAAGATACCTTAGTAACATTTATAAATTTTTTAATCTCATCCATTTTCAAAAAGTTGTCAAAAGCCTTCCCAAAATCCCTTTTATCTTCATTAAGATAAGAAACGTTGACAGGTTTAAGCTCTTTAGGAGAATAAAAAGAGTTAAGTGCCGCTCCTAGTATTGCTATTATAACAATAGGTAAAACAGTCATAAGAGCAAGGGTTTGTATATCTCTTAATCGTCTTAAAAAAGTGTAATAGGCAATGATTAACATTTTCATAGGACTCACCTCTAATCCCTTAAACTTCTCCCTGTTAAAGTTAAAAACACTCCTTCTAACGTCGGCTTTTCAGATGTTAAAGATATTATTTGAACATCATTAGAAAGAAGACAATCTATAATTTTGCTTAAATTGTTCGCCGATTTTTTAGATATTATCTTTAATCTCCCTTCATCGATAAAACAGTCAATTACTCCATTTACTTGTTTTATACTTTCAATAACTGTGTGACTTATAGAAGAGATTTCTATTATAAGCGTTGTATCAGTGGAAATTAATGACTTTAGTTCCTCACTCGTTCCCTTTGCTATTATTCTTCCTTTGTCCATTATTGATATATAATCACAGAGCATATCAACCTCCTCCATATAATGGGAGGTATAAATAATCGTCGCTCCATCCTTGTTTAGCTTCTTTATTGACTCTAATATATGGTTCCTTGATTGAGGGTCTATTCCTACCGTCGGTTCATCCATTATGATAAATTTAGGTCTGTGAACTATTCCACAGGCGATATTTAGCCTTCTTTTCATTCCACCTGAAAACTTTTTTACTTTTTCCTTTCTTTTTTCCCATAACCCAACAAAATTAAGGGTCTCTTCTATATAACTTTTTAACTCTCTTCCCTTTAGTCCATATAGCCTTGCGAAAAAATCAACATTTTCATAGGCTGTCATTTCCCCATAAAGGGCAACATCTTGAGGAACAACTCCTATATTCCTCTTTATTTCCATCTCGTTTTCATTCAATCTTTTGCCAAATATTTTTATTTCTCCGCCATCAAAACTGATTAAACCTAAAATGCAGTTAATTGTAGTAGTTTTACCTGCACCATTAGGACCTAAAAGTCCTAATATTTGACCTTCCCTCAATTCTAAACTTAAGTTGTCAACAGCCAACATATCTCCGTATCTTTTAACTAAATTTTTAATTTCCAGTATCATTTTTTCCACCTCCTAATGATATGATATAAAAAAATATCTTAACGTTTTAGTGATTTAAATAAAGTTTTACTATGACATTTGTCATAAAAAAAGAGAACCTTCATAATGAAGATTCTCCTACTTTGATTTTTTCGCCTCTTTTTTCCTCATTTCAGGATTTAAAATTCTTTTTCTCATCCTTATACTCTTTGGCGTTACCTCAACAAGCTCATCCCCCGCTATAAATTCTAAGCACTGCTCAAGGGACATTTCAAGAGGTGGAGTAAGCCTTAGAGCCTCGTCTGAACCTGCTGCCCTCATGTTAGTTACATGTTTTTTCTTACATATGTTAACATCTATATCCTCCGACCTTGAACATATTCCAACAATCATTCCCTGATAAACAGGCGTTCCTGGGCCAATTATAAGGCTTCCCCTTTCCTGTGCATTATATAGTCCATAGGTTACTGCTTCCCCTGTTTCAAAGGCTACTAAAACTCCCCTATTTCTTTCTGGTATATCTCCTTTTGCAGGTTCGTAGCCGTAAAATATATGATTCATTATTCCATTACCCTTAGTATCTGTTAAAAATTCGCTTCTATATCCTATAAGCCCCCTTGCTGGGATTTTAAATTCAAGCCTTACATATCCATTTATAGCAGAAGCCATATTTATCATTTCAGCTTTTCTGGAACCCAGCTTTTCAATTACAACTCCTACATATTCCTCTGGAACATCTATCGTTAAAAGCTCAATAGGTTCACACAATACCCCATCTATTTCTTTATAAATAACTCTTGGTCTGGATACTTGAAATTCATATCCTTCCCTTCTCATCGTTTCAATAAGAATAGAAAGATGAAGTTCTCCTCTTCCTGCAACCTCAAAGGCGTCTGGTGAATCGGTTTCGCTTACTCTTAAGCTTACGTTCGTTTCAAGTTCCTTAAATAACCTGTCCCTTAAATGCCTTGTTGTAACGTATTCCCCTTCCCTTCCTGCAAAGGGGCTGTCGTTGACACTAAAGGTCATTGATATCGTTGGCTCATCAATTTCAACAAAAGGAAGGGACTCGGGGTTTTGAGAATCAGCTATAGTCTCTCCTATATTAATGTCAGAAAGCCCTGCAACTGCTACTATATCCCCAAGGAAGGCCTCTTCAACTTCTTCTCTTTTTAAACCGTTAAAGGTATAAAGAGTAACAATTTTCCCATTTCTAACGCTTCCATCCTTACCGCATATTGCAACCTGTTGGTTTCTTTTAATCCTTCCCCTTTCTATTTTCCCTATGGCAATTCTGCCTACATAATCATTTGAGTCTATGGTTGTTACAAGCATTTGAAGGGGCTCATCTTTATACCCTTGTGGTGCAGGAACGTGATTAATTATTGTGTCAAATAACGGCTTTAAGTCTTTTGCCTCATCCTCAAGTTCGTATTTTGCAATACCATCCCTTGCAGAGCAGTAAACTATTGGAAAATCAAGCTGTTCATCATCGGCACCAAGTTCTAAAAATAGTTCAAAAATCTCGTCTATAACTTCATTAGGCCTTGCATCTTGTCTATCGATTTTATTTATAACTACAATAGGCTTTAGCTTAAGCTCAAGAGCCTTTTTAAGGACAAATCTTGTCTGTGGCATTGGGCCTTCAAAGGCATCTACAAGAAGCAATACTCCATCCACCATCTTTAAAACTCTTTCTACTTCTCCTCCAAAGTCGGCATGGCCAGGGGTGTCAACAATGTTTATTTTAGTATCACCATAAAATATAGCGGTATTTTTAGAAAGGATTGTAATTCCCCTTTCCCTTTCTATATCGTTAGAGTCCATAACCCTTTCTTCTACCCTTTCATTTACTCTAAATACACCGCTTTGTTTTAACATCCCATCAACGAGTGTTGTTTTCCCATGGTCAACATGGGCAATAATTGCTATGTTTCTTACATCGTTCCTTACAAATCTATCCATATTAACCTCCAAACTTAAACTAAATTGTGCAACGTTTTATTTTACTTTAATTTAATTATTATTGTCAATAACGCCCTTCAAATTTGAAGGAAATTCCTTTTAAATGTCAAATAAATATATATAAACATTTATTTGGAGGGGATATAATGTCTAAACCTATAATCGGTATACTTAGCAGAGTATTAGGAGAATATGATAAGGATATAAACTATATAGAAAGATGTTTTGTAAGTATGGACTATATTAATGCCATTGAAAGCAGTGGCGGAACTCCTATCATCCTTCCTTTGGTAAAGGGCGAAGAAAATTTAAGAAAGTTTATTGAAGGCATAGATGGCCTTTTAGTTCCTGGAGGGATTGATGTTAATCCTTTACGTTATAATGAAGAGCCTCTTGAAAAAATAGGGTCTGTTTCAGATGATATAGATGAGTTTGATATTAAAGCAATAAGGTGGGCAAATGAATTGAAAAAGCCTATATTAGGCATTTGCAGAGGACTACAAGTAATAAATGTCGCCTTTGGAGGCAGTTTGTTTCAGGATTTAAGTTTAAAGAGCGGCTCTAAATTCAACCATTGGCAAAAAGCCAAAAAAGATACCCCAACCCATTCAATTGAAATAAAACCTGGAACAAGAATGTTTAACCTTTTGGGCAATAATGCCGTAGTAAACAGCTATCACCATCAAGCTATTAAGGATTTAGCTGAAGGATTTATAGCAAGCTCCTTTTCAATGGATGGAATCATAGAATCTATAGAAAAAGTAAATGGTGGATATGTCCTTGCTGTTCAGTGGCATCCTGAAATGATGTTTAATTCCCATGAAAATATGAGAAAAATTTTTTTAGATTTCATTGAAGAATGTAAAAAAACAAAATCAGGGAGGTAACCTTATGATAAAGATAAGAAATTATATTTTGCAATCATGACAAATTAACGTATGAAATATTCCTTGAAATAGAAAATAGATTTAAATAAGTGAATCTTTATTCGATGGACAAGTTAAGCCGCATCTTTTAAAGTATTTATAAGTTTGATTTATTATGATAAAATATAAAAGCCAGCTGTCTATCACAAAAGAGAAAGGAGAATCACATTGAAATTTATCATAAAACTAGTAGTATTAGTCCTTCTACTTAATATAATAACATTTAAAGCAAATGCTAAAGCAACATTAAGTTATGATGATATAGTAGGTTCAGATGTTGTTACCGGAATTATAGCAAAGGATACTGCAAATTTTCAAATGGGGGAGTTAGTTGAAGTAATAAAAGGAGAAAAGCAAAAATTTTATTATGTTAGAAGTTTATCAACTAATAAATTAGCTTGGGTAAAAAGTAGCGAAATAGCAATAGCCTCTCAGCAAAATATTGAAATTGAAGGGCTTGACAAGGAAATTATAGAAAATTATATAAACAATAAAAATTTTAAAACCCCTTCAAAATATCTTATCTGGGTTGATCTATTAAGACAAAATACCCATGTTTTTATAAAAGAAAGGGATGGATATAAATTAATAAAAACTATGCAATGCTCAACAGGATTAAATACAGCCCCAACTCCTAAAGGGATTTTTAGAATATCCGCAAGGGGAAAATGGTTTTACTCAAACTTTTATAGACAAGGAGCAAAGCATTGGGTAAGATTTAGTGGACCATATCTTTTTCATTCTGTTCCTATGGACAAGCAAGGTAAGGTCGTAGATAACACCTTAGGCAAAAAAGCAAGTCATGGCTGTGTAAGGCTTAGCATCAATGATTCCTACTGGATATATAAAAATATGCCAAATGGAACGATAGTTTATATAAACTAAGAATTTTGAAGCCCCGTTAAGGATTTTTCAATCCTACGGGGCTATTTTTACGCACTATTCATCTCTTTTCAAAAGTATCACACAAATTATTACTAAAATAATTCCTATGACTTGAATAATATTTAGTCTTTCACCCATAAAAATAAAAGAAAGAACTGCTGCAGAAGGTATTTCGATTGTGCTTATTATTGAAGTTGTAACTGGTCCTACATATTTAATTGCTGCATAAAGCAAAGTTAATGGTATTATCTCACAAAATACAGCAAGTAACGCAGCGTTTTTTACAGATACAAAACTTATCGAGGATAATTTAAAAATAAACGGAAAGTTAAATATAAGTAAAACTAGTAAGGAAAAGGTAGTTGAATAAAACGTGACTAATACTTCAGGAACATCCTCAACGATGTATTTAGCATATATATTTACTCCTGCATAAAAAACTGCTGATAAAAGACCAAAAATTATGCCAATAATAATTGCTTTATTCAAATTTATATTGTGAATGTTTAAAACAAGATAGCATCCTATTAAAGTTCCTACAATAGCAAAAACTTTGATTTTAGAAAGCTTCTCCCCTAAAAACATAAAACTAAAAAGGGCCACCATCGTTGGATAAGTATATAAAAGTATTGTTGCAACTGCAACGTCTAGGTATTTAAAAGACGAATAGAAAAATACCGTCATCAGGGTGTTAAAAATAGCTCCCTGGATAAAAAGCTTCTTATAAAGTTCCTTTGTAAGTTTTATATTACTTTTATATTTAATTAGAGAATATATAAAAAGTATTATTCCTGCTATTATATATTGCAGCATTAAAAGATCTACGGGAGAAAAATTTTTATCATAACCATGTTTAATAAATATTCCAGAACTTCCAAAGAATATTGCTGATAGTATTCCATATAAAAATCCCTTTACTCTCATTTTATCCTCCAAAAGATTACCACTTTTCCTTCATTATTTCTTCCCTTTTTATTTGAAATTCCTCTTCCGTTATAAGCCCATCTTCTTTTAATCTATTTAATTTTCTAAGCTTAGTTTCAAAATCCTCATTTAACTCAACATTATTATCTTCAATTTCTGCGCTCCAGGAAGGAAGCCCTTTTTTGTTTATAACGTTGTAAACTGAAGATCCAAAAATTAAAAATGCAATGAGTGTCCAAAATATCCCAAATAGTCCAAAGTTGGGAATAGCTATCGTAATCCCAATAATAACAAATATTAAGCCCACTATCATTGAAAATATCGCTTGTTCTTTACTTTGTTTAACTACTATTCTTTTACCCATAACCCCACCCCAATCTTTTTTAATTCTATTTTACCGGATATACATTTTTTGTCAAATCAATTAATTGCTTCTGTCCCTCATTTTAACAACTTAATAAATATTAAATCATCCTTTATCTTCTTTTCAAACTTATATCCATAAAAGTTTGCAAATTTTCTTAAGTTTTCCGCTTCAACATCAGTTTCTACTATCACATTTATTTCATTTCCATTTAAAATATTAATTGCTCTTTTTACTTGATGAAGACTATCTGGAATTGGAAGGCCTCTTAATTTATCCTTAGGCATTCCTGTTGTATCTAATGTATTTCCGTTTATATTTAGTTTAACCCTATACTCCCTCATAAGTTCTTTTTCTGCCCTTTTAAAATCTTCACTCGTAAAATCTCCTCTACCAAATAGTCTGCAATGACAAGTACCATATTCCTTAATTTCTTCTTCTGCAAACTTACAGGGACAGAGCATCTTATTATCAATCTCAGGTTTTCCCGACGGTTCAAAGCATGGGCAGTATCTTTTACCAAATATTTTTTGTGTTTCAACAAGCCATATTTTTAAATTAGTATACATCATCCAATGGGGATTTACCTTATATCCCTTCATATTAGCATATTTTTTTATCCACTCATCTTGTTTTTTTATTTCTTTCCTGTATTTTATATAACTTTTAAAAAAGTCCCTCATCATTTTTAGCATTTCCATTATCTACAACCTCCTTTAATACCTCTCTGGGGTATATTTTAATAAAATTTATTAATTAACTCTAATTTAAAATTTCTATAGTTTATAAGCTTTTTATAAGATTTTTATATAAAATTTAAAACCCTATAAAGCAAAATAACTTTATAGGGCATAATATAACATTTATTTTTAACGGCTTCCTTGTCTTATAAAAGTAACCTTTCCATTTGAATCTAAGGTAAATGATAAATCACCATAACTAATATTTCTATCCGTTTGATAACTTGGCTGTCCAAGTATGTTTATAATCTCATCCCTAGTCATTCCAACTTTAATATTGTCATAAATAGTTTCGCCAATTTTAATAAAAACTTTAATTGTTCCGCTAGTTGTAAACTCTATTAAATTTCCGTTTTTGTCAAATGTGAAGGAATCAGAAGTATATTGTGTAATTTTATATGCCCAATACATCCTTCCATCGTCGTGTTTACTCATATAATATGGCGTTCCTTCAGCCTTTACAACATCAATGTAGCTTGATCCAAGCATAATGGCTGGTGCATCGTCTAGTTTTTCCCCAAGGCTAACCTTCAAATTACCATAATTTTTCCACTCTTTTACTTTTCCTGTTATTCTATCAAATGTAATATAAGAATCACCATACTCCCAATGTTCTAAGGTATATGAATCATCTCCAAAGGATACTTTATTGGGCGTCCCCATAGCCTTTATAACATCCTGTCTTTTAGAATCCAAATTAATTGGAGCTGCGTTAGGATCTTTTTTACCTATTTCCAGTTTTAAATTTGGATAGGTCTTAAAGGTTGTTAATTTCCCAAAATAAAATGCCGTCTCATCACCATTTACATAAATGGTGTCAGAATCAAGATAAACCTCAAAGGGAGTTCCATTTGCTTTAACGTATTCCTGTAGTGTAGAACCAAATGTAACAGGTTTTGCTTTAGGATCTTTATTCCCTAGGCTAACCTTTAAATTACCCCAATTTTGCCATCCGGTTACAACAAATTGTCCGTCGATGTTATCAAGATAAACCGTGCTTTCAACATAATTATTACCATTTTTCGTTTTAATTGATGACGAGTATTTGTATATATAGAAACGGTTATTGGTATCTTGATAGCTTCCTGACTTTGGCTGTCCTTGTATCTTTATAAGGTCCTTCAATGTAGTCCCTAATGTAAAATAACTTGTGCTTGAAGTAACATTTCTTTTCCATCTTGCAAGCTTAAAGGGCTTTTCGTCGACTGAAACAATTTCACTTTTTGCTTGATTATATCCTTCCACTTTTTTAGTTTCAAAGGAAACTTCATACCAATTTCCATCCTCTGAAGGAATAATTATTCTGTATTTTCCTCCCCTTAATGCTATAGTTCCATCCTCTTTATTAACTCCTATTGTAAATACACTATTGGTTACATAGCGCTGTATTTTCTCTACAACTCCATCGTTGTAAAAGTAAATATATCCACCAAATTTAATAGGAATATAAGATCCATCTTCCCTTAAAAGTCTAAACACTAAAACCGGTTTTATTGTATAATTATTTGAATTTGTTCTAGCAATTATATCATAGTAATAAACATCAACCTTTGCAGCCTTTTTAATTAATTCATTGCTTGGCAATAGTTCTTTCCCAACAGTAAACCTTACAAATCCACTATAATTTCCTACATTTTGTTTTCCATCTACTAAAACATATTTTGAATTATCTGCATTTGTTAAAAAATCAATCCTTGTATTATCATTTTGATAGATTTCTGCATCATCATAGGTCTTTATCAAATTTACTTTAGAATTTTCAGCTAAGTTTAAATAAGCTGGTTTTTTAATATAAACTTCTCTAAAGTTTCCATTTAAAATTAGGCTAGCACTCTCATACACATGGACATCAACAAGCTTGTTAATTTCTGTATTTAAATTATTAATAACCACATTGCCTTTTGGAATTATAGGTTTATCAAAAACTCCTACCAAATTCAATTCAATTGTTGCATTGGCCTTTCCTTCAACAAAAATAGCTCCAAAGGAACCCGATTGAACATCTAAAGTCATATTCCTGTTTATTTTTGTGCTGCTTATTTGACTTTCATCAGTAACAACTAATTTGTTTACATTACCTGAGTCAACTTTTAATGCTCTCGTTATTAAATGCTTTAAGGAAATTTCATTAGATTTATTCGATACTATGTTAACATTTTCTGCAAATACATTATCTAAATTGAAACCTCCTTCACTTGATGGGTTTAAAATAAGGTTTCCTGAAATATGAACATTATTCAATGTTACATTATCTGCAAGAACATATACATCCCCATAAATAAATGCATTTTTTATAGTAACATCTTTAGCTGTTATTTTTAAAACATTGTTAATCATCTCATTTTGTCCAACTATTTCTGATCCTATTACAGTTCCCTCTTTATCCAATATTTTTATTGGATTTTTTACTTCAAATGTTTTAGATACGACTATAGAATCATAGCCAAGCTTTGAGTTCTTTGCTTTGTTTAACGCAAGTCCTGCCCTTTTTGCATAAACTGTTATATTATAGATCCCAGCTTCACTAACCGTCGTTGACACTTTAAAATTATTTCTTCCAAGAACTTGCCCTTTTGTATTATATCTTGTTGGATATCCGTTTTTAGAATTCCAAAGTTCTGTAATTTTTCCCGTGCTTAAATTTTTGATCTGCACCCTGTATTCAACTTTTCCTGGGAAGTAAGATGAGTTAACCGTAAAAATAATCTTGTCACCTATATAATATACATCTTTGAAATTCGAACTAAACTTTACGATAGGATACTTAGATGTTACTGCAGCAGATGCCGAATTGGTAGATAAAAGTAAAAGAACAATAAAAAGAGAAATCAAATATAAAATACGCTTCAATGTAAAACCTCCTTAGTTTATGTAACTTCCTTAAATTATACATTGATTCAACAAAAGTTTCCATCAAAATTAATTGGTAATTATTCTTTAATTTCCCTTGCAATTTTTGCCTTTCATTTATTCACTTGCCATAACATATTTATATATTAAGAAAAAAACTGGGGGGATTTTTTTGGAGCAAAGAAGAAATTCTGAAATAGTTTCTGTGCTTTTTAAAATGCAAAACCTACAAAAGGCTATATTAAATTCAATAAAACATCTTAAAGGAATAAAACCGCAAAAAGAATCTATGGAAAACTATAATAGCTGCTTTAATACACTTCAGGAAGCTTCCTTTTATTTTTTCCAAGCAACTGGATTTTTAAAATCCCAGTATATAGATGGATGCCTTTCATATACAAGCAAAAATTTCTTTTTAAACAAACTCTTCCTTCCTTCCTTTAAGTATTTCCAATTATTACAAAATAGCTTAAATTTAATACAAGTAGATGATATCTATCAAGAAAGCCTCATTCTTTTAAAGAACAAAGTAGAATTCATAAATAATACGTTGTCTGAATTATTATCAGATATAAATTCATTTAATTAGATATGGTAAATTATAGAAATGTCAAAAAGTCAAAATGTCAAGTGGCAGGCACTAAAAAAGCTGCTAAGGGTTCTCCTTAGCAGCTTTTAATCTTTACATTTCTTTCTTTGAAAACCTTTAAAACCTCATCATAAACTTCTTCTACTTTTATTTCTTTTACTTCACTTGAATTTCTAAGTTTAAATTCAACTATTCCATCTTTAATCTTCTTGCCTACAGTTATTCTAATTGGAATTCCAATAAGGTCTGCATCGTTGAATTTAACTCCTGCCCTTTCGTCTCTATCGTCGATTAGTGTTTCTACTCCCATCTCATTGAGCTTATTGTAAATCTCTTCTGCAACTTTAACCTGAAGTTCATCCTTCATAACAACTGGAACTACTATAACGTGGAAGGGAGCAATTGATAAAGGCCATATTATTCCCTTTTCATCATGGTTTTGTTCAATAACTGCAGCCATAGTTCTATTTATTCCTATTCCATAGCATCCCATTATAATTGGCTTTTCTTCACCTTTATCATCCACAAAGGTTGCTCCCATAGCTTGTGAATACTTTGTTCCAAGCTTAAATATATGTCCAACTTCAATACCTCTGTTTATTGTAATTTCTGCTCCACACTTTGGACACTTGTCACCAATTGCAATATTTCTAAAGTCTCCAACTGTTCCTTCAAAGTCCCTTCCATAATTTGCATTTATCATGTGGTATCCTGTTTCATTTGCACCTATAATCATGTTTTCTATATACTTTACTTCATAGTCAATTAAAAGCTCATCCACTTTAATTCCAATAGGTCCTGCAAACCCAATATCAGCCCCTGTAGCCTTTCTGACTGTTTCAGCATCTGCAAGTTCAAGGTTTATACATTTTAAGTGGTTTATAACTTTAGTTTCGTTAACGTCCCTATCTCCTCTAACCATTACGGCAACTACTTTATCATCTGCTTTATAGATTAATGTTTTTGCAAATTTTTGTGGTGTAGTGTTAAAGAAGGAAACAAGCTCCTCAATTGTTCTTACATTTGGTGTTTCTACTTTTTGAAGCTCTTTAAGTTCTTCTTTTGCTTCCACCTTAACTTCAAATGTTGGTGCCTTTTCAATATTTGCAGCATAATCACAACTTGTGCAATATACAACTTCAGCTTCTCCGATATCTGACTTAACCATAAACTCCATTGATCCAGTTCCGCCCATCGCACCTGTGTCTGCTTCTACAGCCTTATAATCAAGTCCGCATCTGTCGAATATTCTGCAATATGCCCTATACATCTTATTAAAGGATTCATCAAGTCCCTCCCAAGATGTATCGAAACTATAGGCATCCTTCATTGTAAATTCTCTACATCTCATTACTCCAAATCTTGGTCGTCTTTCATCTCTGTATTTTGTTTGAATTTGGTAAAGGTTAAGTGGCATATCCTTATAGGATTTTACTTCGTTTCTTATAATGTCTGTAAAAATTTCCTCGTGGGTTGGTCCAAGGCAGAATTCTCTTCCGTTTCTATCGAGAAGTTTAAACATTTCTGGGCCAAACACTTCCCATCTTCCCGATTCCTTCCATAGCTCCGATGGTAAGAGGGCTGAACAAAGTATCTCCTGTGCACCTTCTCTATTCATTTCCTCTCTAACTATCTCTTCTATTTTTCTAAGAACTCTAAGCCCAAGAGGTAAATAGTTATAAATTCCCGATGCAAGTTTTCTCATCAATGCTGCCCTAAGCATTAGTTGATGGCTTGGTATTTCAGCTTCTGCTGGAACTTCCCTTAATGTTGGCATAAATAAGTTGCTAAGTCTCATTTTTCTCCCTCCTTATGTAAGTTTCTATACAAAAAAGCCTTCACCCCTATAGGGCGAAGGCTTACTCCGCGGTACCACCTAAATTTTAACTCATTTTGGATAACGGCAAGTGCCGGCATAGCTCATCGCTAGCTGCTCCAAAGCGGGTTCGGCTAAGTGAAAACCTTTCAGCCTATGGGTTTTCTCTCTGGAATTTTAGCCTACTATTCTTTTTCACAGCATTTTTATATTTAGTTCTTTTTATAATTATATTTTTCATTTAATTTGCTGTCAATATTCTACAATATTTTTAAATTTTATTTAACATAAAGTTTTTGCTAATAATGCTACAGCATGAGCTGATATGCCCTCACCACTACCTGTAAAGCCTAGACCTTCTTCAGTAGTTGCTTTAATATTAATATCATCTATACTTATATTTAATGTTTTCGAAATATTTTCCCTCATTTTTTCTATATAAGGCATAAGCTTTGGTCTTTGAGCGATTATTGTAGCGTCAATATTCGATATGGAATATCCCTTTATTTCAATAAGTTTTTTTACTTCCTCCAATAATTTTAAACTATCTGCACCTTTAAATTTTTCATCGGTATCCGGAAAATGCCTTCCTATATCCCCAAGAGCAGCAGCTCCTAATATGGCATCCATAATAGCATGAACTAAAACATCCGCATCTGAGTGGCCTAAAAGTCCCTTTTCATAAGGTATTTCAACACCACCTAATATAAGCTTTCTTCCTTCAACTAATCTATGAACATCATATCCGTGACCTATTCTCATCGAATTCACCTCTTTAATTTATATAAATTGTTCTTCGTTTATTTTAATTATAGCATAATTTTTGTTAATAATTTATTAATAACTTTGTAACTTTTTTATCATCCACAAAAACTAAAATTTTAAAAAAAGCAAAAGGAGGTAGTTAGTATGAAAAAAAGCACAAAATTAATATTTTCAATCTCTTTAATCTTGATTTTTGCATCAGGCATTTTTTTTGTTATTAAAAAATTTTCAACTAAATCTCAGCCATCATCTTCTAAATTTATGATTGCAATGGCTAAAAAAAGCGACATTGAGTTAACTGTAAAAACAACCGGAATAGTCTTTGCAGCAACACAATGTGAAGTTGTAGCTGAAAATAGTGGTGAAATAAAAAATTTAAAAGTTAATGAAGGTGATACCGTTAAAAAAGGGCAAACCCTATTTACTGTTTATAGTGATCAGATTCTTCAGCAGCTAAAAAGTGCAGAATTAAACTTAGAAAAGCAAAAATTACAAGCTTCAAAAGCCAAAACTGAAGATGAAATAAAACTTCAAAACCTTTTAATAGAAGAAGCTGAAAATAATCTTAAAAATATAAAAAAGCAATACAGCAAAATGACAGTTAAATCTCCTATCAATGGTCTTGTTGTAACAAAAAATGCTAATAATGGAGATAATGTTCAAGCAGGTAAAAATGTATTAACTATACTAGACCCATCTTCTTTAAAAGTAAAAGCTTCCGTGGATGAACTTGATATATCTAAAATCAAAGTTGGGCAAAGTGTAAAAATTAAGTTTAATGCTCTTGAAGGTAGAACATATGAAGGTAAGGTAGAGTCTATCTCTTTAATAGGCAATAATCAAAATAATGTAACTACCTATGATGTTATAATTTCTCTTAATAGTTCAAAAGACATAAAAATAAATATGACAGCTAATGTTGAAATACAGATAGAAAATAAAAAAGATGCTCTTGTAATCCCTGTTGAAGCATTAATTGAAAGAAACGATAAAAAATTTGTCCTTGTAGCAAATGATTTTTCATCATCACAATTGCCAAATCAAGGTGGTATCGCTACTGTTTCAAGCACTGTTCAAGGAAGGCTAACTGAAATAAAAGTAGGAATCAAAAATGATATATATGTTGAAGTTTTAGAAGGATTACAAGAAGGACAGAAGATCCTAATAAATGTCCCAACAAGTTCATCTAATAATATCCTTGAAAGACGAACACAAAGATTTGGCTTTATGCCTGGTGGTGAAGGTGGAATGCCTCCTATAAGTCCTAGACAGAATTCAAGCAAAAACAAATAAGAAGGTGATAAGTATGAAAGAAAAGAACATAATTGAAATGAAAAATATTTCTAAAGCGTATAGGATTGGAAATAAGGATTATATAGCTATAAGAAATATAAATTTAAAAATAAAAAAAGGAGAATTTGTAGCAATAATTGGCCCTTCTGGTGCCGGTAAAACAACCCTTATGAATATCATAGGATGCCTTGACACACCTAGCGAGGGTGAATACATCCTCGATGGGATTGAAATAACAAAATGTAGGGATGATAAACTTGCAGAAATTAGAAACAAAAAAATAGGGTTCATATTTCAAACATATAATCTTTTACCTAGATTAAACGTATATGAAAATATAGAACTTCCCTTAATTTACATGGGGCTTGATTCAAAGGAATCAAAAAAAAGAGTTATTGAAGCTATTGAAAAAGTAGGACTTGAAACTCATATTAATCATAAACCTTCTGAACTTTCAGGCGGTCAAATGCAAAGAGTAGCAATTGCAAGAGCTCTGGTCTCTAATCCATCTATTTTGCTTGCGGATGAACCTACAGGAGCCCTTGATAGCAAAACAGGTAGCGAAATTTTGAAACTTTTACAAAAATTAAACAACGTTGGACACACTATCGTTTTAATTACCCACGACAAAGATATAGCAAAGGAAGCAAGAAGAATAATTACTATAAGGGACGGTATTATAACCTCTGATAATATGGTTAAGGAGGTTAGCATATGAAGGTAAGTAAACTATTTAAAGTATCCTTTAGATCTATTCTAGCAAATAAAATGAGGTCATTCCTTACTATGCTAGGTATAATTATAGGTATTTCATCTGTAATAATACTTGTAGGACTTGGTGAAGGAACTAAAAAGCAAATTCAATCTCAAATAGAAAGTCTAGGAACCAATCTAATAACAGTAAACATTACAGGCTTTCGTTCAAACTCCTTTTCAAATGAAGATATTGAATATTTAAAGACAAAACCAGGAATAAAAAGAATCGCCCCCTTTATATCAGGAAATGTAACTGCAAAATATGGCTCAAAAACATACACTACTAATTTAGAAGGTTCCACTTCAGAATACTCAGATATTAGAAAAATCTATGTTGACATTGGCAGATTTATAAGCGATGATGATGTTAAGAATAGAAGTTATGTTGCTGTTTTAGGTCAAGATATAGTTGATGAGCTTTATAGTGGAAGAACTAATATAATCGGAGAATATATAAATATTAATGGAATTGATTTTACAATTGTGGGAATACTTAAATCTCAAGGTAGTAGTTCATCTGGCTCAGGTGATGATAGAATTATAATTCCTATCTCAACTGCCCAAAGGTTAACAAGAAATACTAACATAAGGACTTTATATATAGAAGCTAATAGCAAAGAAGAAGTAGAATTTGCAAAGGGATATTTAGAATTATATCTTAGTAAAAGGTTTAATGGTGATACCACAAGTTATAGAGTCTTTGACCAAACAAGCCTTTTAAATACTGCCACAGAAACTACAAACAGCATGACTTTAATGCTTATGGGAATTGCTGCTATCTCCCTATTGGTTGGAGGCATAGGAATCATGAATATTATGTTGGTTTCTGTAGTTGAAAGAACAAGAGAAATAGGTATTAGAAAGGCAGTAGGGGCTAAAAGAAGATGGATCCTTCTACAATTTTTAATTGAATCAGCAACCATAAGCCTTTTAGGGGGTATCTTTGGGGTAACATTAGGATATTTAATTTCAAATGTTTTAAAAGTGTTTTTCAAGATGTCCATTTATATTTCTATCCGAACGATATCTATTGCAGTTATATTCTCTATATTTATAGGAGTATTATTTGGTATTTATCCTGCAAACAAAGCATCAAAATCAAATCCAATAGAAGCTCTGCGCTATGAATAGCGAGGTGTTATTATGATGGAAACTATCCTAATAGTAGATGACGAAGAAAGATTAAGGGATCTTTTAAAGGCTTATCTTATAAAGGAAAATTATAATGTTCTTACAGCTGAAAACGGCTATGAAGCATTAAAAATATTAAAGTCCCATAAGATTCACCTTGCTGTAATTGATGTCATGATGCCCATTATGGATGGTTGGACACTATTAAACGAAATAAGAAAAACTTCTTCTCTGCCTGTCATAATGCTTACTGCAAAATCCGATGATGATGATAAATTATTAGGGTTTGAACTTGGAACGGATATTTATCTTACAAAACCTGTAAGTCCTAAGGTAGTAGTTGCAAATGTAAAGGCCCTTTTAAAAAGAACATATTATACAGAAGTAAATTCTAATCCCGCATCATATAACGGTCTATATATTGATGAAGATGCCCATAGAGTCTTAATTGACGGTGAAGAGGTTTTCCTTTCGCCTAAGGAATTTGAAATACTTCTTTATCTTTTTAAAAACAAGGGAATAACTCTAACACGCGAAAAAATACTTGACGCAATTTGGGGATTTGATTATGATGGTGACTTAAGAACAGTAGATACTCATGTAAAAAGGTTAAGGGAAAAATTAGGGCCAAAAGGATACCTTATATCAACAGTTAGAGGTTATGGATATAGGTTTGAGGTGAATCATGATAAAGATTAAAGGTTTAACCGCAAAATTGTTTTTGATCAACGCAGTAATATTTATATCCTTCCTTATTCTAACCATGTTATTTCTATCTCTTTTTTTTGAAAGATTTTATATCGCACAAAAGATAAACGGAACTGAAAAAACATTAAGCGAATTTGTAAATAAATACAAAGAAGCCAGAACTATTTCAGAAGTAGAAAACGCCATTTTTGAAGCAGAAGAAAATTCAAATTCAAAAATAATGGTTTTGAGCGAAAATCTAATGCCTAAAATTTTTAGATTAGATGGTAGGGACAAGGTATTAAAAAATAGATTGCTTTTAGATGTAATAAAAGGAATTAACCGATCACAAATGAAACTTATAAAGAAAGGCAATAATATCACTACCTTTTTTTTAACCGCTAAAAGTGAGCCTATAATTGGCATCGTCAGTATATATAATTTAGACAATAGGGAGCTTATTATTTGTGCAACATCGTTGCAGCCTATAAATGAGGCTGTATTTGTAATCAATAAAATATATATATATTTCATTCTGTTAGCCATTGGCATAATCCTTATATTATCATATTTATATTCCAAAATTATATCCAAGCCTCTGATTGAAATGAATAAAGTCGCAGTAAAGATGGCAAACCTGGATTTTAGCCAAAAATGCAACGTAAAATCTGAAGATGAAATAGGAAGCCTTGCAAACAGCTTAAACGTCCTTTCTGAAAATTTAAACAATGCCTTAACTTCTTTAAAGGAAGCTAATGCAAAACTTGAAAAGGACATTGAAAAGGAAAAAAAGCTGGATAAAATGAGAAGGGATTTTATTGCAGCGGTTTCCCATGATCTTAAAACACCTATTGCCCTCATTGAAGGCTATGCAGAAGCATTAAAGGATGGAATATTTGATGATAAAGAAAAAGATTATTATCTTAAAATAATACTTGATGAAACTAAAAACATGACAAACCTTGTGGAGGATATGTTAGAACTTTCAAAACTTGAATCCGGAAAACTTGAACTTTCAAAGGAAAACTTTAAATTGGATAAATTGATAAAAATCATAGTTAGTAAATTTAAAGGACCTATTGA
Source organism: Caloramator sp. CAR-1 (assembly GCF_030546345.1). Lineage (NCBI taxonomy): Bacteria > Bacillati > Bacillota > Clostridia > Eubacteriales > Clostridiaceae > Caloramator > Caloramator sp. CAR-1. The sequence goes on along the minus strand of NZ_JAUONW010000039.1, from coordinate 24,952 downwards.
AGAAAAAAATATCACTTTAAAATTAAATCTAATAGATGATATGGAAGTTTTTGCTGACTTTGACAGGATGAATCAAGTATTAACTAATTATATTACAAATGCAATAAAACATACTTCCGAAAACGGGACTATTTATATTAATATGATAGATGAAGATAGTCAAATTAAAGTAGAGGTCGAAAATACAGGCTCCCACATTCCTGATGAGGAAAAGGAAAGAATATGGGATATATTCTATAAACTCGACAAGTCAAGAAATAGAACACTTGGCGGGACGGGAATCGGGCTTTCTATTGTAAAAAACATCATGCACCTTCATGGCGGGAGTTATGGAGTTGAAAACACCGACAAAGGCGTAAAATTTTATATAACGCTACCAAAAAAGGGCTGCTAAGCAGCCCTTTCAAAATTCATCTATTTTTTAACTGTAAATTACTTATTTTACCACTGCTAAAAAGCATCTTCATACATCTTCTTTTAATTATGTTATTTTTTAAACTATATACGACATTAATAAACTTATTAACGAAATAAATAAACTTGATATAATGCCTAAATATAATGGCTTAAGTCCTACCTTTTTCATTGATGCTATATTCAAATCTAAACCAAGTCCAGCCATAGCTAATGTCATCAAATACCCATCTATCTTAACTAACAAGTCCAATATATTCTTAGGAATTTGAACAATAGAATTTATTATAACTACCCCAAGAAAAAACAACACAAAATGCGGAACAGAAACATTTTTAAAACTAAACTTGCTATTTTCTCTTTTTGATGAAACTAAACTTAATATTAACGTAACAGGTATAATAAATAAAACCCTCGTTAACTTAACTATAGTTGCCTGTGTTCCCACATCATTTGAAACTGCAAATCCTGCTGCAACTACCTGAGCAACTTCATGTATTGACGCTCCTGTCCAAATGCTGTATAGTTGTGAATTCATTTTAAAAATGTTAAATATAACCGGATAAATAAACATAAAGATAGTTCCTAAAACAGTTATAACTCCTATAGAATAAGCAACATCTTCTTCATCTGACTTTATAATAGCATTTGTAGCCGCAATAGCTGCAGCTCCACATATAGAAATACCTGTTGCTAATAATATGGTTAATTTTTGTTTTAAATTAAATTTCTTACCGAGGTAATTTGTAAGCAAAATAGCGGATGTGCTTGAAATTAAAATTATAATAACAGCTTTAGGTCCAATTTTTAAAATCTGTGAAAAGCTAAGTTTAAATCCAAGAAGCACTATTGCAACTCTAAGTACCTTTTTAGAACAAAATTTAATTCCATCTTCAAAGTTTTGGGATACGCCTACTGTATTTTTTATTAATCCTCCAAGTATAATTGCTATTATCAATGTGCTTAAATTAAGTTTTTTTATTACCCATATGTTTTGAAGTAAATATGTTAGAACAGTAATAATTATACCTGCTACAACACCTGGGATGATCTTTGTATCCATAATTTTAACACCTCCTTTTTAAATTTTAAACTCAAACAAATAATAAGTAAAATAATATTATTTTATATCATCCATAACATAATAGTTATATACTAACAAAGTTGTATGCATAATCAATAAACACATTTAGTAGATTTGAAAAATATTTGTCCTTATGATATATAAAATAAAATTTTCTACTTAAATCAACATCTTTTACCTTTAGCATAGAAATACGCCCTAAGTTTACTTCATCCTTAACACACCTTTTAGACACACAAGAAATACCTAAATTAGCCATCACTGCTTTTTTTATAGCTTCTGTATTTCCAAGCTCAAAGGCAACTTTGTATTCTATACTGCTTTTATAAAATGCCTTTTCAAAAACCTCCCTCGTTCCACTTCCAACTTCTCTTAATATAAACTTTTCATCCTCTAACTCCTTTTTGTCAATTTCATTAAATTTAGCTAACCTATGATTTGAAGATACTATAACCACAAGCTCATCATCGCAAAAATCCTTAACTACTATTTCTTCTGAATAGATAGGTCCTTCAACAAAAGCAATATCAATTTTGTTTTCCAACAACATACTCTCGATAATCTTGGTATTTTCAATTGCAATTGAAATTTCAATATCTTTGAATACGTCACTAAAACTTCCAATTATTTCAGGAAGAAGATAAATCCCTATAGTCGTGCTTGCACCTATCTTCAATTTTCCATATTTTAAGTTAGCAATATGCTCTATTTTTGTTCTACATTCATCATAAATATTTAATATTCGCCTAACATACCCTAAAAAAATTTTTCCTTCATAAGTTAAATAAAGTTTTTTACCAATTCTCTCAAAAAGCTTAACCCCAAGTTCCTCCTCTAATTCAGAAATAGCCATACTAACTGCCGGCTGACTTATATATAAATTTCTAGCTACTTCTGTCATATTAAGAGATTTAGCTACTTCAAAAAATATTTTTAGTTTTCTCTCATTCATCCTTGTGCCTCCCTTCCATTTCTAAGCCAAGCTTAAGTTCATTATAGCAAAAATCTATTATAAAAACTTAGGGCTGCAGCTGCAGCCCTAAAAATCTACGGTTATTACTTTATTTAATTCTAAACTCCTTTTAACATCAATAATCCTTTGATTTCTTGAACCCCTAAATTTTAATTTTAAATCCTTCTCCTTTAATATAAAAGGTCCATCTATTAATATATCTATATTTTTCAGTAAGTTTAAATATTTATATTCTTTTATAAGATCATCAAAATAAAATCCTGTATAAGCAATAATATGATAGTTATGCTTTTTTAACATATTTGCAAGATAAGAAAATGCTTCCGCCTGAAAAAAAGGATCTCCTCCAGTAAAGGTTATACCGTCTATAAATCTTCTTTTTAAAATATCATTATAAATATCTTCAGCATCCATTAAAACACCTTTATTAAAATCATGGGTTGATGGATTATGACATCCTTTGCAGTTGTGGCTACATCCTTGAGCAAAAATTGCATATCTTATTCCAGGGCCATCAACAAAACTTTCCCTTTCTATCCCTGCGATCCTTATTTTCATCTTATCACCTCATTTTATAAAATTAAGCGGCGTTTTGCCGCTTAATTCCACCCATGCTTTACTCTATCATAAAGTTCCTTTTTCTTTGCATCATTAAATCTGTCAATAGTGGATAAATATCCTGTTATTCTCCTTATCCTTCTTATATCTTCACTACCACATTCTGGACATTCATTATGGATAATTCCCCTATGTCCGCATACTCTGCACTCATCTATCGGGAAGTTTATTCCTGCATATCCAACATCGCATTTTGCCATCCATTTTAGTATCTTTTCAAAGGCCTCAATATTGTTTTCGACTGTAGATGGGAGTTCAACATAGCTTATATGTCCACCATTGCAAAGTTTATGGAATCTTCCCTCTATTTCAATTTTGTCAAAAATGCTAATTTCTTGTGTTACTGGAACATGGTATGAATTAGTATAATAATCCTTATCAGTAACACCTTCAATTAAACCAAACATTTTTCTATCGTATGGAACAAATCTTCCTGCTGTTCCTTCTGCCGGCGTTGCATAGCAAACAAAATTTAGTCCTGTTTCTTCTGATGTTTTATCTGTATACTTTCTTATATATTCAATTATCCTATAACCTAATTCTAATGCTTCCTTATCCTCGCCATGATGCTTTCCAATAAGTGCCTTTAAAGTTTCTGCAAGTCCTATAAATCCTATTCCTAAAGTTCCATTTTTTATAGCTTCCCTTATAGTATCTTCTTCCTTTAAATTTTCTGAACCCATATAAAGCTTTTGTCCCATAAGGAAAGGAAGGTCCTTTACCCTAAGATTTGCAAGCACTTCAAATCTATGAAGAAGCTGCCTTTTACATAGATCTAAAATTTCATCTAAGTTCTTAAAGAAACCATCGATATTTCCAAATCCAACCTTAAGAGCAAGCCTTGGAAGGTTTATTGTAACCGGTGCTATATTCCCTCTCCCTGCTGATATTTCAAGGCCGTTTCTGTTTTGAATTGTTCTTGTTCTACATCCCATATATGAAATCTCATCGCCGTATTTTGCATTGAAGCTTGAATCCATAAAGCTAAAGGTTGGATTCATTCTATGGGCTGCAACCTTCATTGCAAGTTTAAATAAATCGTAATTTGGATCGCCTTCTTCAAAGTTTATTCCTTTTTTAATTCTAAACACAAGGTTAGGGAATATCGGACTTTCTCCCCTTCCAAGCCCCTTATCAAAGGCTTCAAGCATTGCTCTTATTACCATTCTTCCTTCTTCTGAAGTATCTGTTCCAAGGTTTATGCTGCTAAAGGGGACTTGTGCTCCTGCCCTTGAATGCATGCTGTTTAAATTATAAACAAGGGCCTCCATAGCCTGGAATATTTCTTCATAGGATGGCTTTTCTTTAAAGGTTCTTATAACCGCAGCCATAGCTTTATCGAAATGGGGGAAACTTTGACCGCCATACATATCGTTTTGATTGCTTTGAAGAATTATTGCTGCTTGTGCTGTTGCAGAGGATATCCTCTTTGGCGGACGAATATATCCATATCCTGTATTAAAGCCATTTAATAAAAGCTTTGTAAGATCTATTTGAAGACAATTTAAAGTTTTGCCGTAAAAGTCCAAATCATGGATATGAATATCGGCATTAATATGCGCCTTTGCCATTTCTTCCGGAATCACATTATGTAAATAATACTGTTTACTTGCAGCTGATGCAATTTGCAGCATCTTAGCTGAAGGAGAGTTCCCTATGTTTGCGTTTTCTCTGCTTGTTTCCTTTAATATTTCCTTTACAACATCCATAAGCTCACTTTTTGCTTCTCTATATCTTGTTCTTTTGGCCCTATATAAAATATACGCCTTTGCAGTTTTTGCATGACCGTTTTCTATCAAAACCTTTTCAACACAATCCTGAATAAATTCCACTGTTGGAATTTCCTCATTTGGAAGGTTGTTCATAATGTAGGATATTACCTTCTCAGTTAATTCTTCGGCCTTTGAATAATCCGTTCCCCCTACGTTTTGAGCTGCCAAATAAATAGCTCTTGTAATTTTTTCCTTTGTGAAGTTTACTACTCTCCCATCCCTCTTTTTTACTTGAGTAAGCATCAAAATCTCCCCTTTTCAAAAATTACCACAATATTTTGTGCACTTTAAAAATTTTACCCACTATATATAGTTTTGTCAAATTAAGTTTATTTTATTTTTTAATCTAAAAACATATTAAATTCACTTTTTCTAAAAATATCTTTTCTTATTTAAAATAATCGTCATTTGACATCATGAAAATCGTAGTGAAATTTACTAAAATTATTATTGCAAATTCATTGAAATTTTGCCCTAAATTTATTATTATATAAGTATGTTATGAAATTTTTGTATCATTATCTTGCATAAAAGAATAGAATATAATATATATGCTTAGGAGTGATTTTATGAAAATCCCAAAAACCATGATGACTCAGCATCCTGATAACGCAGCAGAGTATATTTCTATTCAACAAGAACCAGAAGAAGCCTTGTTTTCTCTTCTCCCTCAAGATTTAGGGGGACTTGGCATTGATGAGGTTATGATAGATTTTGAAGGAAAATTAACACCTTATCATCAACCCCTTCAAGTGGCAAACGAGCTTTTTCATAATGGTCTAATCCCTGGCAAAGATGTCTTTATAACTCCAAGACTATCAAGTGCAGATAAAGAAACAGTATTTAGACAAATCATGTGCATAATGGCTGCAGTTGAAACAAATTTTTCTATGTTTGAAAAAACACAATATCAAGCAATAAAGGAAGTAATCGTCCCCATGTGCGAATCTTCTAAGGATCTTATTGATACCCTTTCTCGAATTCAATCAGTAATTGAACTTGGAAACAAAAACTTTAGTATCAAATTTGATGAAGACTCAATAAATATTATTCCTCTATTCGAAGATGTGGTCTCCCTTGTAAATATCGACAATTTATTAGAAGAATTTATAGATGGTTTAAAAAATAAACCAAAGTATATAAGGTTCATGATCGGAAGATCTGATTCCGCCTTATCCTATGGAATGGTATCAAGCGTCTTGGCAGTCATTTTATCTATTTCTAAAGCAAAGAAATTAGAAAAAATACACCCCACTAAAATTTACCCTATAATGGGTTGTGGTAGTCTACCTTTTAGAGGGCAACTTACCTTTGAAAATATAGAAAACTTTCTTAAGACATACTCAGGAATAAAAACCGTAACAATTCAATCGGCATTAAGATATGATCATGGATTTGAAAAAACAAGAAGCCTTGTAAAATATATAGAACAAAACATAGACAAATATAAAGCAAAGGAATTTTCAAATGAAGAAATTTCTATAATAAAAGATTTTATCTCCATTTTTACAAAATATTATCTTAAATCCTTTTTAAAAATCGCAGAAACAGCAGCAAATATATCCATCTTTATTCCCAAAAATCGCGACAGATTGGCAGCTTCTAAAAAGGGATTATCCTATCATAGGGAATTTGTTGACCTTAATAAATTTGCAACAATAATCGAAAACGAAAAAACAAAAGAAGAAATTTTAGAAATCGATACCACCTTAAATGTAAACATCCCAAGGGCAATTTCCTTTACCGCTGCAATGTATACCATAGGGATGCCACCCGAATTCTTAGGAACAGGCCGTGCCCTTAGAGAAATTAAAAATAAATATGGTGATTTTGGAATAGAAAAGCTCATTGAAATTTATCCACAGATAAAAAACGATATGGAATTTGCTTTAAAATATGCAAATCCAAACATTACAAAGCGTTTTATTGCAGAAGAAGTAAGAAAGGAATACGAAATAGATATAGCCCTTACAAGAGAAATACTAAATCTTGATTTTGACGTGGAAGCAAATATAGAAAACAGCTTTTACCATACCCTTTTAAAAACCGCAAGGCCAATACTTTTACATCTTTTAGGCAAGGAGTCTCAAATACTTGATAATAATTGTCAAGAATACAATATTTTAAAAGAATTAATTATAAAATTAGGAAGTATTAGAGGTGGATTAGGTTAATCCACCTCTATCTATAAAAGCATTATATTGTTTTCCAAAGATTTCGTATATAGCTCCTCATCCCATACGGAAACTTGAACTTCTCCTATATGGGCCTTTCTTAAAAAGAACATGCATATCCTAGATTGTCCTATGCCTCCACCAACAGTATAGGGTAATTCTCCCCTAAGGAGCATCCTATGGAAGGAAAGATTAGTCCTTTCCATGCACCCTGCCTTTTTAAGTTGATATATCAATGATCTTTCATCAACCCTAATCCCCATAGATGAAACCTCAAAGGCACAGTTTAAAACCGGATACCAAAATATTATATCTCCATTTAACTTCCAATCATCATAGTCTGGCGATCTACCGTCATGTTTTATTCCTGATTTTAGTGTATCTCCTATTTGCATAATAAAAACTGCCCCTTCTTTCTTTGCAATTTCCCTTTCCCTCTCCTTTGGTGTTAAATTAGGATATAAGTCCTCAAGTTCTTGACTTGTAACAAAAAAAATGTCATCAGGCAATATAGGCGTTATTGTTTTATATTTTTTACAAATATAATCTTCCGTCCTCTTAAACACATCATAAATATCCCTTACAATCCTCTTTAATGTTTCGACGTTTCTATCCTTTTTATCTATTACAAGTTCCCAATCCCATTGATCAACGTATATTGAATGAAGGTTATCTAAAGTTTCATCTCGTCTTATTGCATTCATATCGGTGTATAAACCTTCACCTACAGAAAAACCATATCTTTTTAAGGCAAGCCTTTTCCATTTAGCTAGGGATTGAACAACTTCTAGAGTATCATCTTCAATGTCATAGGCATCAAATCCAACCGGTCTTTCTGTTCCATTAAGGTAATCGTTTAAACCACTTTTCCTTTTTACAAACAATGGTGCCGAAACCCTTGTAAGATTTAGCTTTCGTGCAAGTTCCCTTTCAAAGTAATCTTTAATATTTTTTATGGCTATTTCTGTTTCCTTTAAACCTAATAAAGGAACATAATCCTTTGGAAATATTAACCTTTTCATTTTATCCCCTCCTTTGTAATAAAAAAACCTTTCATCCCTAATGGGACGAAAGGTTACTTCCGCGGTGCCACCCAAATTAGCAAAGCCCTCTTTAACGATACGGAGATAAACTCGATATCGCCTACCTTTTAACAGCGTAGCCCCGTCTAAGCCTACTTTTGCAATTCGCAATTTCGGTTAGAGGCTCCAAGATGTTCTTCGGAATAAGTCTAGCGCTAACCTCCCACCATCGTTAGCTCGCTGAAGCATCAACTTGTTCCTACTCTTCTTATCATCGCCTTTGCAATATTTTATTTTTATTTTTTCTTTTTTAAAAATAATTATACTTTATAATTCAAATTTGTCAATATATTAGTAATTAAAAACAACGTTTTATTTGCAATAAAATAAATTTCATCCTGCAATTTCTTGCTAAGTCCAATTTTAAAATCTATATCTTCTACTTCTATGCCGATTATATAAATTTCTTTAGCCACTCTCGATATAATATCCCATGGAAAATAAGCGTGGCTTAAAAATTCATTTTGCTCTGGGAGTTCGGGCTTAAATATTTTTACTTCCCCTACCTTTCCTGAGGATATCATAGCATCTACAAAAATAACTACATCATCTTCTTCTATAATGCTAAATAAAGAATTTATATCTGTTTCTATTGCAAAAACCTTAATATTATTCTCTTCAAGCTCTTTTTTAATTATTTTCAATACCTCAACCGAAACCCCATCATCCCCCATTAAAATATTACCTATTCCAATTACCTTTACCCCATTCCTTCATCTCCTTACGGTTACATGGGTTGCACAGGATATGCAAGGATCAAAGCTTCTTACGATTCTACCAACCTCAACTATATCATTTACATCATTAATTTTAGTCCCCATCAATGCCTTTTCTGCTGTCCCAAAAAAATTTTCATCCCTTGGTGAAAAGTTCCATGCAGATGGAGTTATTATGTCATAACGATTTATAATATCCCTTTCTAAACTTACAAAGTGAAGTAATGCACCCCTTGTTGTATCTGTAAGTCCTATCCCTTCAGCTTTATCTTTAAATTGATATTTTATCTTTTCTTCAACTGGCTCTATCCTTTCTATCAAAACTTGCATTATTTTTAATATAACTGATGCCTCAAGACACCTTGCTGTTATCCTATCCATGGTTGAGTTTTGTAATTTATATCTTCCGCTTAGAATCATCCTTGCTAAAGGGCCCACCTCCATAGCCCATTTATCATATCTTGGGGACTTAACAAAGGAATAGGCTCCTTCCTTGTTTATATCCTCTACTACTTGCCCACCTTCTGGCTTATACCATGAGTAAGCTATATTTTCTCTTATTTTGTCTTTATCAAACTCCTGCCTTATCCCATTTATAATGACCGAAGGCTTTACATAGGAAAAGTCTTCATAGTCAAATAGTCCAAAACTTAAAAAATTATTATATGTGTCTCCCTTTTCAAAATAATCGTTGTAATAATTAGAAATAATATCTACATCCTCAAGCATGTAATTATCTACAAAATCCTTTATTTTATTTATCATAGATTTTAACTCTTCTATTCTAAATCTATCCAAAGAGCCAGTTACAACGCCGGGCAAAATACCGTGGTTGTGGGGCGATTTACCCCCTAAAAGGGCAACTCCAACATGGGCTAGTTTACTATACTCTATGCTCTTTATATAATCCCCTTGAATTTTATTGTTTAAATTATCTGGAATTCTATAATCCTTATGACATGTTTCTGACACAGGATTAATAGAATCAAATTTGACATAATCCGGAACTGTAAATAGGTAAAAATGTCTTATGTGGTTTTGAATTATATCAAAGGCGTGAATTAAGTCGCGAATATATCTTACATTTAACGAAGGCGTTATTTCTAGTGCATCCTCAAGAGCCAATGTTGATGCGACAGAATGAGCTGATGAACAAATACCACATATCCTTTCGGTTAAATAAACAGCATCTAAAGCATGCCTTCCCTTTAAAATTTTTTCAAAGCCCCTAAACAGATTCCCAACCGCCTTTGCGTCAATAATTTTGTCGCCCTCAACTTCAACCTCTATCCCTAAAAATCCACTCATCCTTGTTATAGGATCTATTACAACTATCCTTCCCATATTATCCTCCTAAGTCCTGATAAAAGGCTCCATACCGTCTGGAAAATAAGCATTAGCACATCCTATACAAGGAGTATTGTCACCTATCGGCCAGTTAACACCGCTATTCCACCTTCTAGTTGGGCAATCTGTTCTTGTCACAGGGCCTCTACAGCCTAATCTAAACATACAATAGGGCTCCCCTACATTTTGTGCAAATATTCTATTGTTAAAATAGGTTCTCCTTGGGCAAAAATCATGGATGGTAAATCCGTAAAATAATAAAGGCCTTCCCTCATCATCAAGTTCTATGCCATCATTTGTTATAAGATATGCCAAAGTGCCTATAATCCAATCCGGATGGCAAGGACACCCTGGAAGATTAATTACGTCTCTTCCTAAAATCTCCTTTGCGCTTTTTGATTCTGAAGGGTTAGGATTTGCCTTTGATACCCCTCCAAAGGAGGCACATGTTCCAACGGCAATAACATGCTTTGCCTTATTACCTGAAATTTTTACAGCTTCAAGGGCAGTAATTTTTTTACCCTTATAACTTGCAATTACATTGAAAAGCCCGTTTTCCCTTGTAGAGATGGCCCCTTCAACAACAAGAATAAATTCTTCTTTAATTGTTTCTAAAAAGATTTCATAGGCTTTTTCACCATCGCAGGTCATAAGGCTGTTGCTAAATTTTAAGTTGATCATGTTGTTAAGAAGATATATTACATCAGGGTAATTGGCATTTAAAAGTGAAATGGTGTTCCCAGAGCACCCAGTCCCTTCAATCCATACTACATTTGGCTTATTAACCCTTCCCTTTTTAATTTGCGTAATAGCTTCTTCTGCTAAAATGTTTGATAATGAGTTTTTGTTGTTTATAATTTCTTCTACGCAACCGCTAATCTTCAACCTATATCCCCCTAAAGATTGCTTCCCTTTAGCTTTCCTACTACTTCAAGTTTTGAAAGTTTATTCTCATTTTCATGACATTTATTATATTCCTCAGTAACGTCCTTGCCAGCCAAAACTCCAAAATGACTTCCTCCGCCCCACGAGGCAATTAAAGTTACATCATAAACAGTTCCATTTACTGCAACATAGGCGGGTTTCCCATTCCTTCCATCAAAATTTGCAAGTTCCTCTAAAGTAAATTCTTTTAACTCCCTCTTACCTTCATTTTGTCTTAAAATATTTAATGTCTCCTCTAATTTTAAATAGGCTTGGTCTATGCTGTCTATTATCATATTTTTGTAATGTTCCTTCCCAAGGGGGCATAAGGTCAAAAACTCCATCGAATAAAGTTCTTTTATTCTTTCTAAAATTCTTTCTAGATCCTCCTTTAATTTACAAATATCCTCCACAGAATCACTCCACATAATTTCTTTAGTAAAATTATATTAATTTACATCCCCTAAATATACGATATCCTCAAAACTTCCATCTTCTTTAATCACTTCAGACAATTTTTTAGGATATATTCTAACCCCCTTTAAGTTCTTTAGATCTATCCATTCTATTCCTATTTGATATGCATCCTTTTCATTTGCCTTTTCATAGTTTATTTCACCCTTTAAAAAGCATATAAACATATATTCTATTTGGTGGACATCGCTATCCCACTCTTTAAATTCATGATTTTTCCCTATGTAATCCCTTACAAATTTTAAATCTCCAACCTCAACTTCAGCACCTATTTCCTCTTTGCATTCCCTTTTCAATGCCTCTATTATATTCTCACCTTTATTTTGCCCACCACCAGGAAGAAGATAAAATATCCCAAACTGATCCTTATTTTTTGTGCATAAAAGCTTGCCATCTTTAATTATTATTGCCTTAGCAGAATTTCTAATAGACATAGTCCACCTCCAAAACCATATTATTCTTGAGAAATACTATAATTAATTATATAATAACTTAATAGTTATAACATAATGTTAGGAGGATGCAAGTTGAAAAAGGGAGAAATTTACGAAGTTGAAATAAAGGATGTTAACTTTCCTAATAAGGGAATAACAGTTATAGATGGTAAAACCGTATATATCAAAAATGCTATATTAGGTCAAAAAGTCAAAATAAAAATAGTAAAAAACAAAAAAGATTACGCTGAAGGAATAATCATAGAAACTATAGAAAGGTCAAAGAATGAAATAGACCCTCCCTGCAGCGTTTTTGGTTTATGTGGCGGGTGCTCCTATCAATCCCTTCCCTATGAAGATCAAATTGCTTTAAAGTCAGAACAAGTAAAAAAATTACTTGATGAAGCAGGAATTAAATACGAATTTTTAGGAATTGAAAAAAGTCCATTAGAGTTTGGATATAGAAATAAAATGGAGTTTACGTTTGGAGATGATGAGGGAAACCTAGCTTTAGGGCTGCACAAAAAAGGAAAGTTCTATGAAGTTATTACAACAGATGATTGCAAAATCGTCCACGATGACTTTAATAAAGTATTAGATGCTACCCTTTCCTATTTTTCTAAACTTAATGTCCCCTACTACAGCAAAAAAACTCATGAGGGATTTTTAAGGCATCTTGTTTTAAGAAGGGCCTTTAATACTAACCAACTGCTTATAAACATCGTTACTACCTCACAGTTAATTTTTGATTTTAAAGAATATGTTAATATGATTCTTTCATTAAACTTAGAAGGGAAAATAATGGGAATACTTCATACGATAAATGATTCTATTTCAGATGTCGTTCAAAGTGACAAAACAGAAATACTATACGGCGTTGATTTTATAACCGAAGAAATATTAGGGCTTAAGTTTAAAATAACAGCCTTTTCCTTCTTTCAAACTAACTCTAAAGGCGCAGAAAGGTTATATTCGGTTGTAAGGGATTTCGCAGGTGATACAAAGGATAAAGTTATTTTCGACCTTTATTCAGGAACAGGAACGATAGCTCAAATTATGGCACCTGTTGCTAAAAAGGTTATTGGAATAGAAATAGTTAAAGAAGCTGTTGATGCTGCAAAGGAAAATGCAAAGTTAAACAACTTAGATAACTGTGAATTTATCGCCGGGGATGTCCTTACAAAGGTGGATGAATTAAACATAAAGCCGGATATCATAATCCTTGACCCACCAAGGGATGGAATTCATCCTAAAGCTATAAATAAAATAATCAATTTTAAAGCACCAAAACTCGTTTATGTATCCTGCAAACCCACATCCCTTGCAAGGGATTTAAAGGTATTCGTAGAAAACGGATATAAGGTAAAAAAAGTAAAATGCGTTGACATGTTCCCACATACACCACACGTTGAGACTGTAGCATTGATAGAAAGGTAATAACAAAGTCAATCTAAAAAAGTGATGATAAGAATAAAATATTTAAAGAGGGGGATTATATTTGAGATTTAATAAAAATACATTAATTTATTTATTGATAATCACCTTTTTGTTGGCATTAGATCTTAGAACAACACTAAAAATATCATATTTTTATCAAAGCAGCTTGAATGCAATATTGACGGAATATAATAAGGGATTGCAGGAATTTAAAAAATCCAATAACCCAGACGATATTCGTTCGTCTATTAGAATAGCAGAACAGATTAATATATCCGAGCCGGAATCTTTAAATGGTTTAACATTAACTAATATATTATTTAAAAAACAAAATCAAAAGTGCATCGATTATATTAAAATTTTATTGGATTTTTCTAGGGAAATTTATATTAATCCATCAAATAAAAATACAATAATAGAAGTATATGAAAACAATGAAAAAATAATTAATTTAACTTCAGAAGTTAAATCAAAGGGAATAATAAAAACATTAAATTTGCAAAAAGAAATTAATCTTTTAATCAACAAATCCTTTGTTGACATAGCTGATTATATAAGAGGCCAAAAATAAATCCATAGACTAATGCTTAGTCTATGGATTTTAATATTTCCTTTTTTACTTTAAGAACCGATGGTGCACTCATGCTAAGCTCGTCTATTCCATAATCTATTAAAAGGGGGATCATACTAATGTCAGAGGCCATTTCTCCACACATCCCAACCCATTTACCCTCTTTATGGGCATTATCTATAACCATTTTAATCAATCTTAAAACTGCAGGGTGGGACGGTTCATAAATATTAGAAACTTTCTCATTCATCCTATCCACAGCTAAAGTGTATTGAATCAAATCATTTGTGCCAATAGAGAAAAAATCAACTTCTTTAGCAAGCAAATCCGATATAATAGCAGCTGAAGGAACTTCTATCATAATACCTATCTCAATTTTATCAGAAAACTTTTGTCCTGCCTTTTTCAATTCAGCTTTAACATCCTCTAGAATCTCCTTCGCCCTTTTTATTTCATCCACCTTAGAAATCATAGGGAACATTATTTTTAAATTTCCATAGATTGAAGCCCTTAAAAGCGCTTTAAGCTGCGTTTTAAATAAATCCAGTCTCTCAAAACAAAGCCTAATTGCCCTTAAACCTAAAAATGGATTTAACTCCGTTCCAACATCTATATAAGGTATCTTTTTATCTCCACCAACATCTAAAGTTCTTATGATTACAGGTCTAAAATCCATCTTTTCTAAAACATATTTGTAAACCTCAAACTGTTCTTCCTCTGTTGGTGCTGTTTCCCTATTCATGAATAAAAATTCCGTCCTAAATAGTCCAATCCCATCAGCACCATATTTTAAAGCAACATCAACTTCCTCTTTAGAAGAAATATTTGCTGCAACTTCAATTCTTTTGCCGTCCTTTGTCAATACCTTTCTATCTTTATATATTAATAGTTCCCTTTTCTCTTCCATTTCCCTTTGAATTTTATTTTGATATTCATCAATTAGACTTTCATCAGGATTTATATATATAATTCCCTTTACCCCATCTAAAATGATTAAATCCCCAGTTTTTAATATTTCCGTTGCACCCTTTATCCCTGATACTGCAGGAATTTCAAGGGCCCTTGCAATAATTGCCGAATGAGATGTTTTTCCCCCAAGTTCAGTTATAAATCCAAGGACATATTCTCTATTGAGCTGAGCTGTATCTGAAGGCGTTAAATCCTTTGCAACTATAATACATTTATCCTTTATATCGCCAATTGAACTTTTTTCTTCTCCTTTAAGAGCTCCTATTATTCTGCCTCCAATATCCCTTATATCCGCTGCCCTCTCCCTCATATATTCGTCTTCCATGCTCAAAAAAATACCTTCAAACATTTCAACCGTTTCCTTAACTGCATATTCAGCATTAATATTTTGTTTTATTTTTTCTATGACAGAAGCCTTAAACTCTTCATCCTCTAAAATCATAAGATGAGCCTCAAATATTAAAGCCTTTTCTTCTCCAAAGTTTTTAACTGCAGTTTCTTTAATTGATTCTATTTCTTCCTTTGCTTTTAAAATTGCCCCTTGAAATCTTTTTATTTCCTTTTCAGTATCCTTCACTTCATATCTATTAATTGCATTTTCTTCTTCCCTTATTACATACGCTTTTCCTATTGCTATTCCTGATGATGCTGCAATGCCCTTTAGCATAAAAACATCTCCTTCATTCAACAAATGTTTCTATTAAGTTTATTATAGCATCCATTGCTTCCTTTTCATCTTCTCCATTTGCTTTTATTATTATTTCATCTCCATTTGATACCCCTAATGATAATACGCTCAATATACTTTTTGCATTTACATCTTTTCCGTTTTTATTAATCATAATTTCACTTTTAAACTTATTGGCCTCCTTCACAAGAAGGCTTGCAGGTCTTGCATGAAGCCCTGTAGGATTTTTTATTATTACTTTTCTTTCTATCATAGTATTCCCTCCAATTCTACTACATTATAAAAGGCAGGAGGCCCTGCCTTTTATTAAATTTATCTTTTAGGTTTAAGTGCAGATATCATAAATCCAGTAACTAAGGTTCCTATAATTATTGCTATTGTATAGAGGAATAATCCTCCCACAGCATTTGGAATTGGCAATACGAATATTCCACCATGTGGAACTGCAAGGGTGCACTTAAATGCCATTGAAAGGGCTGCAGTAACTGCAGAACCAACCATTATGGATGGTATTATTCTAAATGGATCTGCTGCTGCAAATGGTATAGCACCTTCTGTTATAAAGGATATTCCAAGGAAAAATGCTGCTTTTCCAGCTTCCCTTTCTTCTTCAGTAAATTTATCCTTTGCAATAAGGGTTGCAAGGGCAACTCCAAGGGGTGGAGTCATACCAGCCGCCATAACTGCAGCCATTATCATAGATGGTTGCCCTGCCGCAAGGGTTGAAACTGCAAAGGTGTATGCTGCTTTGTTTACAGGACCTCCCATGTCAAAGGCCATCATAAGTCCTAAAATTATACCTAAAGTTATAGCACTGCCTCCACTCATATTCTTAAGCCAATTTGCCATAGCGTTATTAATCGCAGCTACCGGCCCACCTATTATATAAATCATACCAAGGCCAACAATAAGTGTAGAAAGAAGAGGTAATATTAAAACCGGCATAAGCCCTTCCATAGTCTTTGGAAGTTTAATAACCTTCTTTAGCCATGCTACAACATATCCTGCAGCAAAACCTGCTATAATACCACCTAAGAAACCTGCTCCAAGTTTTCCAGCAAGAACACCGCCAACCATACCTGGAACAAGACCTGGTCTGTCAGCTATTGAAAAGGCTATAAAACCTGCAAGGATTGGAACCATCAATGAGAAAGCACCGCCACCGCCGATATCCATGAGGGCTGCAGCTAAAGTTCCCTTTTGTTCAAAGGCCTTAATACCAAACATAAAGGATAAAGCGATAAGTATACCACCTGCAACAACAAATGGAATCATGTAAGAAACACCAGTCATTAGGTGCTTATAGGCTCCAGTTATCTTTTCCTTAGATTCCTTTTTTGCCTCAAAAACCTTGTCTACATATTCCTTCTTTTCCATAGCCATAGCTTTTTCAATTAATCCCTTTGGGTCCTTTATTGCATCCTTTACACTAACTTTTATAATCGGAAGTCCTCTAAACCTTTCCTCATCAACCTTTGTATCGACAGCTAAAATAACTGCATGGGCTCCTTTAATATCCTCATTTGTTATTTCGTTTTCTGCACCTACAGAACCCCTTGTTTCAACCTTAATGTCCACTCCAAGCTCCTTTGCTGCAATTTGCAATGCCTCCGCCGCCATGTAGGTATGAGCTATACCTGTGGGGCAGGACGTAACTGCTAAAATTTTCATAGAAAAATCCCCCTTTAACATATTTAAATTTAATTGAAGGCATTAATAACATCCTCAAAATCCTTTGCATTAAAAAGCTTTTGTCGAACATCCTCATGCATTAGTTTCCTTGATATAAAGCTAAGTATATGAAGATGGGTATCAGCTGCATCTTCTGGAACAGAGATTAAAAAGAATATATGTGCAGGCTTTCCATCCATGGAATCAAAATCAATTCCATTTTTTGATACTCCAAAGGTTATGCATGGCTCTACAACCGAAGAATCCTTACCATGTGGTATTGCAATTCCCATTCCTATTCCTGTTGAAAATTCCTCTTCTCTTTTTAGGACGGCCCTTTTAAAGGATTCTTTGTCCTTCAATTTACCATCCTTGTAGAGCATCTCAATTAACTCATCGATTGCTTCTTCCTTTGTCCTTGCTTTTAAATCAAAGGACACCCTTTCCTTTGAAAACATCATCTTTATGTCCAATTTACATCCACCTTTCAATTTTAATTTTTTTCATTAGCTTATTAATGTTTTCTAAATTCGGCGATTTTGTTCCTTCCTCAATAATTGAAGCTGTGGCTGAGGATACCGCCAATCTAAAAACTTCCTCATCCTCCATATTTTTAGATTCACCAAAGGCGATGGCTGCTACCATTGCATCCCCTGCGCCTACAGTGCTTTTAACCTCCACCCTTTCAGGATAAGCATAAAATATCTTATCCCTCGTTACATAAAATGCCCCATTACCTCCCATCGAGATAACCGCCTTTTCTGTCCCTTGGCTTATCAATTCCTTCCCTACTGAAGCTATGGAATTTAGATCATCTTTAAAATCCATTATCATCCTAAGTTCATTAATATTAGGTTTAACTATGTCTGGCTTTGCTAAAAGTCCATTTTTTAGAGCCTCTCCATCTGCATCTAATATCGTTATAGCACCTATATTCTTTAAAAGTTTAATCAACTCAAAATAGATATTGTTATCAGCTCCCTCAGGAAGGCTTCCTGATAATACAAATATATCCCCTTGCCGTGCATAATACTTTATTTTTTCAAATAATTTATCAATATCCTCTATAGTAATCCCAAACCCTTTTTGATTTATATCAGTAAAAATGTCAAATTTATTCTCTACTAATTTTATATTTGTCCTTGTTTCACCTTCTACATAAATAAAATCATGTTTAATTCCGAGCCTATCAAGCTGTTTTATAAAATTCCCCCTATTTTCTTGTCCTAAAAATCCAAGGGCAATACTTTCTCCACCAAGGGATTTAATAACTTTAGAAACATTAATACCCTTTCCCCCTATATCGATTAAGCTTTTAATGCTCCTATTAACATCCCCCTTTACAAGTTCATCCAAATATACAGTCATATCAAAGGCAGGATTTAAAGTAACTGTGTAAATCAATTTATCTACCACCTTTATTCTGTTATAACTTCTACACCAAGTTTTTTGTATTTTACCTTTTCTTCATCCTCCATATTATTTGTAATGATATAATTTACCCTCGATACCGGGCATATCAATGAGAATGTTACTTCATTAAATTTTGAACTATCTACACAAAGGTAAACTTCCTTTGCGTTCTCCATCATGGCCCTTTTTACATTTGCCTCCATTAAATTTGGCGTTGTAACTCCATATTTGATTGAGACTCCATTTGCTCCAATAAAGGCCTTATCAACCCTAAATTGCCTTAACGTGTCTTCAGCAATAAATCCTACCATAGCCTTTGTTTTTGGCCTTATAATCCCACCTGTTATAATAACCTCAATGTCTTCCCTGCTTGAAAGGTCATTGGCAAGATTTACTGAGTTTGTAATTATAGTTACATTTTTAGCGGTAATATATCTTGCAATATATTGGGTTGTAGTTCCGGCGTCAAGGATAATTGTATCGCCGTCATTAATAAGCCTTGCTGCAATCTTTCCTATATAGTCCTTTTCACAAAGATACTTGTCCTGTTTTTCAATAAAGGAAGGTTCAAAATTAGTATGAAAACTGTTTACAGCACCACCATGGGTTCTTACTATTGCCCCCATAGTTTCAAGTTCATTTAAGTCCCTTCTTATGGTAGATTCAGATACATTGAACATTTTAGCAAGTTCAGAAACCTTTACACTTTGTCCACTTTTAATCAGCTCGATTATCTTATTTTTCCTCTCTTCTGCAAACATATAATCACCTAATCTCATTTTTGATTATTTATATTATAATTTATGCTCACTTTTGCTCATTTATGACTAATTTAATTATAAATCGTCAGAAAATTATTGTCAAGAAAAAAGCATCCGTAAATTTGGATGCTTTAAAAATTTCTTAAAACTGTGATAAATCCATCTAAAATTTGGTGGCTTATTTTAAAACCCTTTTTCAAGTAAAAATTCAATGTCTTATCGTTTCCGTTGGATACAAATATAAATATATCTTTTATAATATCGAAGGACTTAAACCACTCCATTGATCTATTAAAAAATGCACTAATTGTAAAAATTACACTATAGACACATTACTTCTTATAGGATAAAATAAATTTATGGAAATAATTGTTAATACAAAAATATTAGTCATTAATAATCCCCTATAAACGAGGTGTTATAAAGTGAATCAAAATATTCAAACAAAAAATACGTTTACTTGGAAAGATTTTTACGTTGAATTTGCCAATAGGTTGCTTACTTATAAAAACAACCGATCGCAACTTCTTACAATAATCAAAGATACCTATGATGATGTAGGATTACGCTACCCTTTTTTAGAAAAGGATGGAAAACCAATTGATGACATTTGTCCATTTACAGTATTTGGATGTTTCAACAAAGGAATAACCATTGAAAATCGAATAGCCATTATGAAAAAATTAGGCGATAAACTTGGTGTTAAGGCCAAAACGCCAACTGAATTTAATGGTATTCCAATATTGAACAATTTGAAGGCTTGGTTTTTCGGCTTTAAAGCAGACCGTAGCGAAGATGATATTGATAATCTTTGGAATCTTTTTGAAGCAGCAATAAAATATGCAGATAATCCATCTAATGACAACGAGTCATTATTTATAACTTATTTTGACAAAGTAAGGAAGCAGCAAGGGGTAAAATGGAATATAACTGTGGGACTTTACTGGATACGTCCACTATTTTATCTAAATCTTGATGAACGTAATAGAAAATACTTAACTCAAATCAATACTCCATATTATTCAAAAATAACCAGTATTTCTGATTTAAAACAATTTCCTGATGCAAAAACTTATTTGGAACTCATTTCAACTTGTAGAACAATATTTGAAGATATTAACTGCCCTCATAAAAGTTTTCCAGAATTGTCATATGCAGCATGGGAAAGCACAATTATACAGAGTCAAAATGATGGTTGGATTTTTCAAGTTAATCCTAATTATTATGACGTTATAGGTGCTGTTAAGGATCTTGAAATTATAATATGGAGCATTAAGCAATATCAAAATCAAATAAAAAAAGGTGATCGTGCATATATATGGGTTTCAGGTCAAAATGGTGGAATTATAGCTTCAGGTATTATTCTATGTGAACCAGAAATTAGACAAGATGAAGATTCAGATCCTTATATAATTTCAGATAATATTAATTCAGGGGAATATCCTGTTGTAGATATTAAACTTACACATAAATTAGTTGATAATATTTTAAAAAAAGAGGATTTATTAGCAGATGAACGTTTAAAAAATATAAGCTTTTTAAAATTCCCAAATCAAACAAATTTTAAATTAACTAATGAACAAGCAAATATAATTGATGCCATTATCACTAATAAAATTCAGTATAAAGAAAAATTTATGTTAGGTTCACCTAAAAAGCGATATTGGATTTATGCACCAGGTGAAAATTCTTCCAAGTGGGATGAGTTTTATTATCAAGGTATTATGGGAATAGAATGGGACGAAATGGGCGACCTTAAACAGTATAAAAGCAAAGAAGATATGAAAGCAAAGATGAAAGAACTATATGGCCCTGAATTGTCATATAAAAATTCTGCTCTTGCAACTTGGCAGTTTGCAAATGAAATACAAATTGGCGATATTGTTTTTGCTAAAAAAGGTATGTACAAAGTTATCGGGCGAGGTATTGTTGAAACAGACTATATATATGATCCCAGTCGTAAAAGTTATAAACATATAAGAAAAATTAAATGGACTCATAAAGGCGAATGGGAACATCCTGGACAAGCAGTAATGAAAACACTTACTGATATTACTCCTTATACCGATTATGTTCAAAAATTAGAAGCTATATTCATTGAAGATAACAATTCCGTCATTATCGAAGAACCAGAGATAAAATATGAATCTTATACTAAAAATGACTTCCTAAGTGAAGTATTTATGACTGCTGAGCGTTATGATACTTTAGTCAATCTACTAAAAACGAAGAAAAACATAATTTTACAAGGTGCACCTGGAGTGGGCAAAACCTTTGCAGCTAAAAGGCTAGCATTTTCAATAATGGGTCAAAAAGACACAAGCCGAGTTATGATGGTTCAATTTCACCAAAGCTACAGCTATGAAGATTTTATTATGGGCTTCCGTCCCTCTAAAAACGGATTTGAACTCACATATGGGCCTTTTTACCAATTTTGTAAAGCAGCCCAAGATGATGATGAGAGGGATTATTTCTTTATTATTGATGAAATTAACCGTGGAAATGTAAGTAAAATCTTTGGTGAGTTGATGATGCTTATTGAAAGAGAAAAGCGTGGCGAAAAGATACGTCTGCTTTATTCCAATGAATTATTTTCTGTTCCATCAAACGTTTATATTATTGGAATGATGAATACAGCAGATCGAAGCCTTGCTATAATCGACTATGCCCTTCGAAGAAGATTTGCTTTTTTTGAACTCGAACCCGCTTTTGATTCTGATGGTTTTAGAGCGGTAATGCTCAAAGCTAATAATCCAAAATTTAATGCCCTTGTTGATAAAATTAAAGCTTTGAATGACTTCATCTGTAAGGATGAAACACTTGGAAGTGGTTTCCGTATTGGTCATAGTTATCTTTGCACTAATGATGAAGTAACGGATGAATGGTTGGAGGCTGTTATAAAGTATGAAATTTTACCTCTATTAAATGAATATTGGTTCGATGAACCAGCTAAAGTTGAGCAATGGTCAAAAAGTCTGTGTGGTGTCTTAAATGGTTAGAATTAAAAATATTTATTACATGCTCGCATATGCTTTTCAAATTTTAAATGAAGAAGGATACAATAACATAACATCAGAAGATTTTGACTATGCTTCGGATTTATTTGCTGCAATTCTGTCTAAAGGAATCACTAATCAAATAAAAAGAGGTCTTAACAAAGAATATCTTGAAAGAACTGAGGCTATAAATAGGCCTGTTGGGAAAATAAATATCTCAGCCTCAATTAAGCAAAATTTTATTACTAAAAAACAATTTGTTTGCGACTATGATGAACTCTTAGAAAATTCATATATGAATAAAATTCTTAAAACTACTGCTATGCTTTTACTGCGCTGTCAAGAAGTATCAATAAAAAATAAAAATGCTTTGAAAAAAGTAATGTTATATTTCAATGAGGTTGATGAGATAAAACCTGAGATGATTCAGTGGTCAAGTATAAAATACCACCGAAATAATTCTACATATAAGATGCTTTTAAATATATGTTATCTAATAATTGAAGGTATGCTTATGACTGAGCAGAACGGCACTTTAAAAATATCACGTTTTATAGATAATCAACATATGCATAGACTATTTGAAAAATTCGTTCTTGAATATTACCGCAGGCATTACCCAGAACTCAATGCATCGGCTGCACATATTGACTGGGATGTTAATGGTAGGCACATAGAATATTTACCTGTTATGAAATCAGACATCACTTTACGATACAAAAACAAAATCCTAATCATAGACACTAAATACTACTCGAAAACAATGCAAACAAATAGCCTTTTTGACAGCAAGACATTTCATTCCAATAACTTGTATCAAATTTTTACGTATATAAAAAATATGGAATCATTCTTTGCAGGCAAAGTAAGTGGTCTTATACTATATGCAAAGACTGATGAAGAAATAGTTCCAGACAGTGATTTCATAATATGTGGAAACTATATAAGTATTAAAACGTTGGATTTGAATACTGATTTTTCAAATATAACCAGGCAATTAAACACCATTGCAGAAAGTTTTATAAATTAATAGTTGTTTATCAAACGTTATTTAGTAATGGATTTTAAATTATCAGAGCCTCTTTCGTTTAATTTTATTGATCTATTAAACCGTAAGAGGCTCTTTATCATAGATAAAAATTAATTCCTTTAATATTTTAATCTCCATTTAATACAGACTGTTGAAAAAGTTGTTTTTGATAAGCCCCGTGAAGGATTTCCCTGGTATTCGCTCATTTCGCTAAGCAATTCTAAGCTTTTCTTTGTTTTCAAAAGTCGAAAAGCAAGAATTGCTAAAGCTTATGAGAGATGCCTTTTTGAAATCCATTCACGTAGCTCTTGCAAAATCTGAATACCAAAGAAGGTCTGTTTACAATCAGCATTTAATAATGATTTTAATTATCATCGAACAATCTTTTTACTTCAATGGGATCATTGGTAGGATTATTACATACAAAATTTTTGCAAACATAGACTGTTGTCTTGTCATTTAGCAAGGTTTGATTTATTGTATATTCTGCAATATTGTGTAATCTTTTAGTCTCATCTTTATCAGTTGGTTTTAAAATCATAACTTTGTTTGGCAAGAATTCTTCGTTAATAAATTTAACCATATTCTTAGTTTCACTTGACGTTTTATCTCCTACTATTACTATTTCTAAACTATCCCCAACAGCAAATTCAACTGCACAAAGTAAAAATGAATAACCCATAGGCATATCTTTAACATTTTTTGAAAAGGCTCTATAAAGTTTATGAGCACTATCCTCATATTCAGTTTTTCCTGTAATCCTTGCAAGCCTTAATAGATTTAACATCATAACAGAATTTCCAGATGGTATTGCGCCATCATAAATTTCTTTATTTCTAATTAGAAGCTCTTCGTTATCATAAGGTGCAAAATAAAATCCCCCACTCTTATCATCAATAAAATACTTAAATACATCTTCATTCAGTTTTAATGCAGCCTCCAAATATTTTATTTCAAAGGAAGCCTCATATAATTCTAATAATCCCCAAATAACAAATGCATAATCATCAAGATTGCCATATACCTTCCACTCACCATCTCTATACATATGATAAAGTCTTCCATTTTTCTCAAGTGCATTTAAAATAAAATCAGCTGCATCCCTTGCTGCATCTTTATATTTTTTATCTTCAATTGCCATATATGCTTTAGATAGAGCTGCTATCAGTGAACTACCCCCACTTATAGAAGTGGTGGCTTCGTGGTCAAGGTAACTTCTGTTACCAGATTACCCACGCTCAAAGGGCTGTTCCTTCCCCATATATACCAATCACATGGCTAATTTTAGCAAATTCTTGCTTGCATTTATATCTCTATCATGAACTGCACCACACTTTGGACATTTCCATTCTCTCAATGCTAAATTCTTTACATCAGGATTTTTATATCCACATTCACTACATG
>NZ_JAUONW010000038.1:0-1168 GCF_030546345.1 Caloramator sp. CAR-1 | reverse complement strand
TAAAATTTAATTAGTTTAAGATAACAGGGGGAGATATTGTGGGAATCATAAATGGTAAAAAGAAGGGATGGAGATTGTTTTCTGAAATCAAAAACCTAAAGGGAAATGGCTTGAAAAAGTCTCAAATTGCAAGATATCTGGGGGTGGATTACAAAACGGTTAGTAAATACTTCAACATGACACCTGATGAATTTTCAGATTTAAACAGAAAGAGAAAAAAGAAAAAGCTTGATATCTACAAGGATCAGATACTTCAATGGCTTAGCACTTATCCTGATTTATCATCGGCTCAGATAACTGACTGGATTAAAGAAAGATATGGCAATGTTCCGTGTTCTGAAAGATCAGTAAGGGCATATATAAGTTCCTTGAGAAGTGAATACAAAATACCAAAGCAGGGACACAAAAGACAATATGAAGCAGTAGAAGAATTAGAAATGGGATTCCAATCACAGGTGGATTTTGGTCAGATTTGGGTTGATACTATAGATGGCTCAAGAATAAAGCTGTATTGCTTTGCCATGGTTCTATCACATTCAAGAATGAAGTTTGCCTACTGGCAGGCCAAGCCTTTTACTACTGTTGATTTTATCGAAGCACACGATAAAGCATTTGAATTCTTTGGTGGAAGCACTAAAGAGATTGTTTATGATCAAGATAGGCTTCTTGCAGTTGATGAAAACTTTGGTGATGTAATATATACTGAAGAATTTCAAAAATATGTGGACTTTATGAAATTTAAAATTAGATTATGTAGACCATATGACCCAGAAAGTAAGGGGAAAATAGAAGCGGTAGTGAAATATGTTAAGAATAATTTTGCAAAACATAGAATTTTTGAAGATATAGATTCATTTAATAAATCCTGCTTAGAATGGCTCGATAGAACAGGCAATGCAAACGTTCATGGGACAATAAAAAGAATACCGAAAGAAGTGTTTGCACTCGAAAAACAACACTTAATTCCGGTATCCCCAAAACAAAATTCACCTAAGAACATTTTAACCTATGTCGTTAGAAAAGACAATACCCTATTGTATAAGCAAAATAGGTATCAATTACCCAAAGGAACTTATGAACCTGGTAAAAAGGTTAATGTTGTTATCGAAGGTGAATTTATCAAAGTTTTGGATATTGAAAAAAATAATTTAATAGTTAAGCATAGGAT
>NZ_JAUONW010000037.1:0-130077 GCF_030546345.1 Caloramator sp. CAR-1 | reverse complement strand
GGAAATAAGTGTGTTTAAGGAAGATGAAAAAGCCTTCAAGGTAAGTAAGAAGAAAATAAAAGAAGCGATAAGAAAGATAAATAAATCTTCACGTGAAGTTATGAATAATATAACGATATTGAACATAGGGAAAGTAACGCCAATTTACAGGATATTAAAATCAATAAAATATGAAAATATAATTTAAGTTTTTTAAATTTAACAAACGCCTTGAAACTAGCTAATTTAAGGGGTTGTCTATAAAAATTAACCTACAATATCTTGACACTATCTCATAAACCTTATTCCTTGACTAAACTAAAATTATAGTTTAAATTTATAATGATTGAAAAAATATTTGACAGGAGAGAAACAGATATGTTAAAAAAGCTTACTTTGAAAAATGGATTAAGAATAGTTTACGAGAAAATACCTTATGTAAACTCAATTACTATTGGAATTTGGGTAGGTAGCGGTTCAAGATTAGAAGAAACGTATAATAATGGGGTATCACATTTTATTGAGCATATGATGTTTAAAGGAACATTAAATAGGACGTCACAACAGATAGCAGAAGAAATTGAAGAGTTAGGTGGACAAATTAATGCATTTACAGGCAAAGAAGCTACATGCTATTATGTTAAATTGTTGGATGAACATTATGCAACAGGTATAAACGTATTAAGTGATATGCTTCTTAACCCTAAATTTGCAGTTGATGATATCGAAAAGGAAAAGGGAGTAATCATTGAAGAAATAAATATGTATGAAGATTCGCCAGAAGATCTTGTTTTCGATTTGCTCTCAATTGCTACTTGGAAGGAAGATACTTTAGCTTTACCAATATTAGGATACGAAACTACTATTAAAAATTTAAACAGAGATATGATTGTAGATTATTATAGTAAGACTTATGTTCCATCTAATATTGTAATTTCTTTAGCCGGAAACTTTGATGAGGAAAAAATTATAGAATTAATAAAGGATCGATTTGAGAACTGGAATCCACCTAAAAATGTTCAAATAGAATATTCTTCACCATTAATCAATAAAGGAATGGCTATAAAAAATAAAGATATAGAACAAGTGCATGTTGCAGTTACTCTGAATGGCATTGAACTTGGAAATGATAAGTTATATACATTGTTGGCTATAAATAATTATTTTGGTGGTGGAACAAGTTCTAGACTATTCCAAAAATTAAGAGAAGATTTTGGATTTGTTTATTCTATCTATTCTTATACCTCGGCATATAAAAATAAGGGAATGTTTAATATTCAATTTGCTTTAAATAAAGCGTATTTGGAAAAATCAATGCATCTTATTACAGAAGAGATAGTAAATTTATTAAAGAATAAGATGAATGACACACAAATATCAAAGGCCAAGGAACAATTAAAGGGTAGCTACATTTTAGGATTAGAGAGCGTTTCAAGTAGAATGTTTGGCATAGGTAAATCTGAGCTTATGTTAAATAAGGTTTATGAACCTAAGGAAATTTTAAAGAAAATAGATTCAATAACACGACAAGAATTTGATGAAGTGATTGAACATGTATTTAAAGAAGGTTTTATGGCTGTGGCTATGGTTGGTAAGGATATAAAAGAAGAAAAAATTAAAAAAATTATAGGTGATTGTAATGAGACTATTTATAAAGCGATTAGATGATGCAAAGGATCTTCCTTTGCCAAAGTATATGACAAAGGGATCTGTTGGATTGGATTTATATGCTAATGTTAAGGAGGATACAATTATCCTTCCAAATGAAATCAGATTAATACCGACAGGAATATCTATATCATTGCCTGATGGCTACGAAGCACAGATTAGGCCAAGAAGTGGGCTTGCTTTAAAGCATGGAATTTCACTTGTTAATACACCTGGAACGATAGATAGTGATTATAGGGGGGAAATAAATTTAATTTTAATAAATTTTGGGAAAGAACCATTTACTGTAAGGCGTGGAGATCGAATAGCTCAAATGGTTATAAATAAAGTTGAAATTCCTGAAGTTATTGAAGTAGAAGAATTAGATAGCACAGAAAGAGGAGAAGGTGGTTTTGGATCGACAGGTCTATAAACCATCTTTTTTTAATATAATGTTTTAAGGAGGTGAAATGGTATGGGAATAAGATTAAGTGATATTCTAGATCTTGAAATTGTTAATATCTATAATGGCTATAAATACGGATATATTGGTGATAGTGAATTGGTTTTTAATAAAAAAACAGGAGAAATAGTTAATGTATTAGTAGAAGATGATAAAGGCAGATTATTATTTTTTAAAGGGAGGGATTTTATCGAAATTCCTTGGAATACTAAAATAAAGATAGGAGAAAAAACATTGATAATCGATTATAAAGAATAATTTTATTTTTTATCACACTTCCCCCAAAAAAGATGTATAATATATTATGGATTTATGTTAGTAGCCACAGGATTAAGGGGGAATATTCATGAAAATAGTCGTTCAAAAATTTGGTGGAACTTCGGTAGCAACCCAACAGAGGAGAGAAATGGTTGCAGATAGGATTATAGATGCAATTGATAGGGGATATAAGCCAGTCGTTGTTGTTTCTGCAATTGGAAGAAAAGGCGATCCTTATGCAACAGATACCCTTTTATCATTGATTAACAATGGAAATTGCAGTATAAGCAAAAGAGAGGTAGACCTTCTTTTATGTTGCGGTGAGATAATTTCAGCTGTAGTTATGGCTGAAACATTAGAAAAGAGGGGCTATAATGTAACAGTTTTGACAGGTGGTCAGGCTGGAATTATTACAAATAATGATTTTGGAAATGCAGAAGTTTTAAAAGTAGAAACGAAAAAAATAATGGACTTGCTTTATTCAGGCGCTATTCCTATTGTTACAGGCTTTCAAGGTATGACACAGGAGGGGGATTTTACTACCCTTGGTAGAGGTGGAAGTGATGTTACAGGTGCTATTTTAGGAGAAGCTCTTAAGGCGGAGTTTATCGAAATATATACGGATGTCGATGGTATTATGACTGCTGATCCAAGGATAGTTCCTGATGCTAAGGTGATCAATAGAATTAGTTATAACGAAGTTTTTCAGTTTGCAGATCAGGGAGCAAAGGTAATACACCCTAAAGCAGTTGAGTATGCAATGAGGGGAAATATTCCTTTATATATTAAAAATACATTATCAAATGCTCCAGGAACGATAATTACTTCCTCGAGGGAAAGTAGAAATAAAATAATAACAGGAATAACCCATATGTCAAATAGATCACAGGTTAGTGTCCATTTTAATGAAGATGATAGCAATGAAATATTCGATATTCTTGCTGATAATAAAATAAGCATTGATTTAATAAACGTATTTCCTAAATACAAAGTATTTACTGTAGATACAAAAGATATCTATAAGGTAGAAGAAATATTAAAAGAGTTAAAGCTAGAATATAATATTATAAATAATTGTAGTAAAATAGCTGTTATAGGTAACGGCATGAAGGGTGTCCCTGGTGTTATGGCTAAAATATTAAAAACATTAAATGAAAATGGAATTAAAGTTTTGCAAACAGCGGATTCTCATTCTACCATCTGGTGTCTAGTCAAAGATGAGGATACGATTAAAGCTATAAATCTTTTACACAAAGCCTTTGAACTATAAAAAATGTTTAAAGCCTTGCAAAGTGCAAGGCTTTTTGTATTATTATTTTACTAATTGGTTAAACTATTATTGAAAAAGTGAGGTGATGATATGCCAAAAAAGAAAAAAGAAGAATTAACTGTAGTTAAAGAGGAGGAAAAAAAAGAAAAGTTGGAAGAAAATCAAAATCTAGAGAATTTAAAGGAAGTTGGTAGCCCCAATATTCCTGATATTAGTTCAGACATTTTTCCGATTACTATTATAGGTCAAATAGAAGGGCATACAGTTTTACCACCTCAGACAAAAACTACAAAATATGAACATCTTTTGCCTCAATTAGTTTCTATTGAGGAAAATCCAAATATAAAGGGGGTTTTAGTTATTTTAAACACTGTTGGTGGTGATGTTGAAGCAGGTCTTGCGATTGCAGAAATGATAAACAGCCTTTCTAAGCCTACGGTTTCACTTGTGATAGGAGGAGGACATAGCATAGGCGTTCCTCTTGCAGTAGCTACAAAATATTCTTTTATTTCTCCTACTGCTACAATGACTATACATCCAATTAGAATGAATGGATTAGTAATAGGGGTTCCACAGACATTTGAATATTTCAGTAAAATGCAGGATAGGATATTAAACTTTATAGTTAGAAACTCTAAAATAACAAAAGAAAGATTAAGGGAAATGATGCTTCAAACAGATGAATTATTAAACGATATGGGGACGATATTAATAGGTAAGCAGGCGGTTGAAGAAGGATTAATTGATGAGGTGGGAGGAATAAGTCAAGCAATAAAAAAATTAAAAGAAATGATAAATCAAAGGCTTGAATAAAACGCCTTTGATTTATTTTCTTTTTGTGTTATAATTTTTTTACTTTGTGAAGGGAATTTTGCTTGGATATAGAAATAATACTATGGGGTGATAGGATGGGTAAAAAGAAAAATAAAAACAATCAAGTTATTTATGATATTTATGGAATAATACTAATAGCTTTTTCCTTACTATTCTTAATTAGTATAGTGATTAAACCAACAGGAATGATAGGAAAATTTTTTGTTGACTTTTTCTTTGGTGCAGTGGGCCTTGGGGCGTATATTTTGCCATTCATAACGATTCTAATTGGAATAGCTATGATTTTAAACAAAAGCTCACTAAAAATAAGACAAAGATTTATATCTATTGTATTTGCTATTTATTCTCTCCTGCTTCTTGGCCATTTAAGATATTCTAATAATTTTAAGGCTAAAAAGCTGACTCAAAAAATATACGAGGCTTATAAATTAGGAATTAATAAAAAAGGTGGAGGTATTATCTCAGAATTAGTTGATTTTCCACTCCTTTTGTTATTCGGCGAGATAGGATCTTACATATTTATTATTTCTAGCATTTTAGTTTTTTTAGTTTTAGCAACTGAAAAGCCTGTTAAGGATATTTTATTATTTTTAATACAACCTTTTAAAAAGATAAATATTAAGAAAAAAGAAAAAGAAATTGAGAGTTTTGAGGATGACCTTCATGATAAAGATGAAGAAAAAGCAACGAACAATGATTTATTAAATGACGAAAAGGTAAATGTCCAAAACACTAATGTAAATAATGAAGCTTCTTATAAAGATGATTTTAAAGGAGTTAATGAAAGAAGTGATAACAAAGCAAAAGAAAAGATAAAGATTAATCTATCTGCAGAAAACATATCAACTTGTAATATAAAATATACATTTCCACCCATAGAACTTCTTAATGAAAATAGAACAAAAATCAATGGAAATGATAAGAAAGAGTTGCTAATGAGTGCAAGGTCCTTAGAAGAAACCCTTGCAAGTTTTGGAATAGATGCTAAAGTAACTCAAGTGACAAAGGGACCATCCGTAACTAGATACGAATTGCATCCTGGAGTAGGGGTTAAGGTTAGCAAAATAGTTAATTTATCCGATGATATTGCATTAAATCTTGCAGCACCCAGTGTTAGAATTGAGGCACCAATCCCTGGAAAATCAGCCATTGGAATAGAGGTTCCAAATAAGGAGGTAACCCCTGTCTATCTTAGAGAAGTTATTGAGTCTGATGAATTTCAGCAATTTAATTCATCTTTGGCATTTGCCCTAGGCAAGGATATTAGTGGCAGATGCATTGTTGCTGATATAGCAAAGATGCCCCATTTATTGATTGCTGGGGCTACGGGATCAGGTAAAAGCGTTTGTATTAACACACTGATAACAAGCTTGATTTATAAATCATCTCCAAACGATGTTAAAATGCTTCTAATAGATCCAAAAGTTGTAGAGCTATCCGTATATAATGGAATTCCTCATTTAATAATACCTGTAGTAACAGAACCACGTAAGGCAGCTTCAGCTTTAGAATGGGCGGTTTCAGAAATGACCTCTAGGTATAAGTTATTTGCTGATAATAATGTCAGAAATATAGAAAGTTATAATAAACTGATGGAAGATGTATCGCCTGAAAATAAACTGCCTAAAATTGTAATAATAATCGATGAGCTTGCTGATCTTATGATGGTAGCTCCAAATGAAGTAGAAGATTCCATAACAAGGCTTGCTCAGATGGCAAGAGCTGCAGGAATACATCTTGTTATTGCAACCCAAAGGCCTTCCGTTGATGTAATAACTGGGGTTATTAAAGCTAATATTCCATCAAGGATATCCTTCGCTGTTTCAAGCCAGATAGATTCGAGGACGATATTAGATATGGCAGGCGCTGAAAAATTATTGGGTCGTGGTGATATGCTATTCCTTCCGATTGGAGAAAACAAACCAATTAGAATACAAGGAGCCTTTATCTCTGAAAAAGAAGTTGAAAATATAGTTGAATACTTAAAGAAAACATTTAATACAGAATATGATATGGATATTATGGAAAAAATTAAAGAAGGTAAAGAAATTGCAAATAACTATGATGATAACGATGAATTATTGCCACAAGCAATTGAGCTTGCTATAGATCTTGGTCAAATTTCTGCTTCTATGTTGCAAAGAAGATTTAGGATTGGATTTAATCGAGCAGCTAGGCTAATAGATGAAATGGAAAAAAGGGGTATTATCGGACCCCAAGATGGAAGCAAACCAAGACAAGTATTAATAGATAAAAATAATTACTAGGGCAATGCCCTAGTTTTAAATTTTAAAAGAAAATATTGTCGAATTTAAGTGCTTTTGCTATTATATATATGTTAATTATTTTGTAGAATCATATATATTAATGTATTATTATGAAAAAACAAGAAAAAATGAAAAATAATATGTAAAATAAAGAGTGTGAAAGATAATTTCAAAAATTACCCAGGAAATAATAAGGAGATGATTTGACATGTTTAATGTAGGTTTCGTGTCACTTGGATGCGATAAAAATAGAGTAGATGCAGAGATAATGCTTTCGCTATTATCTAAGAATGGATATAATATTACAAACAAGGAAGAAGAGGCTGATGTGATTATTGTTAATACATGTGGTTTTATAGAGTCTGCTAAAATGGAATCCATTGAAACCATATTAGAAATGGCTAAAAATAAAGAAGGTAGGTGTAAATCCCTCATAGTTACAGGATGTATGGCTCAAAGATATAAGGATGAATTATTAAAGGAGATGCCAGAAATAGATGCAGTTGTTGGCGTTGGTAGCTATCGGGATATATGCAATATAGTTGATAGGACATTAAAGGGAGATAAAGGAATAATAAAAACTGATTCGATTGATTATATTTTAGATATGGAGGAAAGGATACTTACTACACCAAGTCATTATGCATACCTTAAAATTGCAGAGGGATGTAATAATAATTGTTCCTATTGTATAATACCTAAACTTAGGGGAAAGTTTAGAAGTAAAAAAATGGAAGATATATTAAATGAAGCAAATTCTCTTGCGAATATGGGAGTAAAAGAACTGATATTAGTTGCCCAAGATACTACGCTTTATGGAGTTGACCTTTATGGCATAAAAATGATATCAAATTTATTAAAAGAATTAGAAAAAATTGATGGAATAGAATGGATAAGGCTAATGTATTGTTATCCTGAAGAAATAACAGACGAACTGATTGATACAATAAAAAATAGTAAAAAGATACTTCATTATTTTGACATCCCTCTTCAGCACATAAGCAACAAGATATTAAGGAGGATGAATAGAAGAACAACCAAGGAGCAAATAATCGATTTAATAACAAAAATTAAATTTTCTATTCCAGATGCTATTATAAGAACTTCAATAATCGTCGGCTTTCCAGGTGAAACTGAAGAGGATTTTAACGAGTTAAAGGAATTTTTAAATGAATATCAACTAGATAGGGTTGGAATTTTTACTTATTCACCAGAAGAAAATACTCCAGCCTTTTATATGGAGGACCAAATTGATGATGACATTAAAGAAAAAAGAAGAGATATTTTAATGAAGAATCAAGCCCATATATCGGCATCAAAAAACCAAAAATTAATTGGGGAAATAATTGATGTAATAATAGATGGTGTTAATAAAAAGGGATTGTTCTATGGAAGAACCTATGGAGATGCCCCTGAGATAGATCAAAATGTATTTATTGAAGGGACAAATTTAAATAAAGGTGATATTATTAAAGTTAAAATAACTAAAGCATGTACTTACGATTTGATGGGAGAGGTTGTTGAGGTATGAATTTAGCGAATAGGTTAACTATTTTACGAATTATTTTGGTCCCTGTATTTTTATTTTTTATTGCAGTAAGGATAAAATATGGTAATGTGTTGGCTGCTATTATATTTATTATTGCTGCAATAACTGATACATTAGATGGATATATAGCGAGAAAAAGGAAGGAAATAACTAAATTTGGCAAGTTCATGGATCCTCTTGCCGATAAGCTAATTGTTACAGCTGCCTTAATTTCATTAGTTGAATTAGGGAAAATAGCCTCTTGGGCTGTTATGATTATTGTAGCAAGGGAATTTGCTGTAACCGGATTAAGGTCATTAGCTGCATCGGAAGGTCGCATAATAGCAGCAAGCAAGTGGGGAAAGGCAAAAACTGTTTTTCAAATTATTGCTATTATAGCATCCTTATTAGGTCTTCCTTTTAGTAACATTTTGATGTGGATTGCAATAATAATAACGATAATCTCTGGAGTGGATTATTTTTCGAAAAATATAGACGTTATTGATTTTAAATCATAACACTTTAGTTATTTGGTATTCATGTTGTTAAGCCCTGTGAAGGATTTTTTATATATGTTCTGAGCGTAGCAATTGTTATTGCTAAAGATTAAATCCTTCCAGGGCTAATTTGTTTACTTTAAATAAAGTATTTTTTCGTATTAATCATAATTAACATTATCATAATTGATAGCATATGTTTAAGATTATCACTTATTGAGAATAATCTATAAAAATTATATTATTTTTCAAAATCAACCTAAATTTATTGACCTAAAATTTAAAATAATGTATAATACTAAAAGAACAAATGTTCGCAAAGGAGAGATATAAATGAATAATGAAAAAATAAAAGCTTTGGAATTGGCAATAAGCCAGATTGAAAAGCAATTTGGAAAAGGTTCAGTGATGAAATTAGGCGAGAATTCAAAATTAAATATTGAAGCTATCTCTACTGGTTCATTGGATCTTGATATAGCTCTTGGCATCGGCGGCGTTCCAAGGGGAAGAATTGTTGAAATTTTTGGTCCAGAATCATCTGGTAAAACAACAGTTGCCCTTCATATAATAGCAGAAGCCCAAAAATTAGGTGGTGCTGCAGCCTTTATTGACGCTGAACATGCACTAGATCCAGTTTATGCTAAAAAACTTGGTGTAGATATAGAAAATCTTATTGTTGCACAGCCTGATACAGGGGAACAGGCTTTAGAAATTGCTGAAGCACTTGTAAGGTCTGGAGCTATTGATGTTATAGTTATCGACTCCGTTGCAGCCCTTGTTCCTAAGGCAGAAATTGAAGGGGAGATGGGAGATTCCCATGTTGGATTGCAAGCAAGGTTAATGTCTCAAGCGCTTAGAAAACTAGCAGGAGCAATTAACAAATCAAGATGTGTTGCAATATTTATTAATCAATTAAGAGAAAAGGTTGGAGTAATGTTTGGCAATCCTGAAACCACTCCAGGAGGAAGGGCTTTAAAGTTCTATGCTTCTGTTAGACTTGATGTCAGAAAAGTTGATGGAATAAAACAAGGAGAAGATATAACAGGAAGCAGAACAAGAGTAAAAGTTGTTAAAAATAAAGTTGCTCCTCCCTTTAAACAGGCAGAATTTGATATTATGTATGGAGAAGGAATATCAAGGGAAAGCAATATTTTAGACGTAGGAGTAAATTGTGATATTATTCAAAAAAGTGGTGCATGGTTTTCATATAAAGATATTAAATTAGGACAAGGTAGGGAAAATGCAAAACAATACCTAAAGGAAAATCCTAATTTAGCTTTAGAAATAGAAAACAAAATAAGAGAAAAATTTAATTTGCCAATCCTCCAAATTAAAAACGATGACCAAGAACTTAAAAAGGTAGAATAAAACATCCCTAATGGGATGTTTTTTTTGAGGTGAACTATGAAAGTGATGGAAATAAGAAAATTAAAAAGCGAAAATTTGTATTTAGTTGTTTTTGAAAATGAAAGGAATATTAAAATAGGTCTTGAAATGTTAATAAAATACAATATTATTGAAGGTAAAGATTTAACTCAAGAAGACATCGATACAATTTTACAAGAATATGAAATTAAATCAGCATATAATTATGCATTGCATTTATTAGAGAGAAAAATGTATCCTGAAAATCAAGTAAGAAATAAGCTTTTAAAAAAAGGTTTTAATGAAATGGTGGTTGAAAAGACGATATCTAAATTAAAGGAGTACGGTTTTGTAAACGATGAAGAGTATATCAAAAAATATATTGAATATAGTATAACAAAAAAGTTCGGCAGTAGAAGAATAATTACTAATTTAAAACAAAAGGGATTATATATAAAGGAAAAGGATATCGACATAAATAGTGAAACATTATATGAAAATGCTAAATTACTTGCTTTGAAAAAACTTAATATTATGGCAAAAGACAAAAAGAATGTAAAACAAAAATTATATAATTATCTTGTTTACAGAGGATATGACAATGAGGTAATATTTAAAGTGTTAAAAGAAATATTAAATGAATATGACGGTGATCTATTATGAAGTTTTTATTTTTTACCGATGCTCATATTAGAGGAAATAATCCAAGATCTAGAAAGGACAACTTTTATGAAACTTTAAAGGAAAAATTAAATGAATTAGTTGATGTTGCACAAGATAATAAAATAGACCATATTATTTTTGGCGGGGATCTTTTTGATCGACCGGATATATCCCTAGCGGTAGTTAAGGATTTTATTAAAATAATCAAAAATTTTCCATTACCTATTTTATGTGTTATAGGTAATCATGATGTTTATGGACAGAATCCTTACACTGTTAATAGAACTGTCTTGGGATTATTGGAGGAGCTAGGAATAGTTGAGTTTTTGAGCAATGCCCCTAAGATTATAAACACAGAACATAATAAAACTATTCAAATAACTGGTAGCCATTACTTTTATGATATAGATGGTCCGGATAAAGTTTCATATATAGTTAAAGAAAAAAAATGTGATTATGCTATTCATGTAGCTCATGGCTTTTTACTTGAAAAGCCATTCAATAATGAAGTTAAATATACTCTGATTGATGATATAGCAAGCACAACTTTAGCAGATATAACATTAGTTGGGCATTATCATAGCGGATTTGGAGTAAAAAAATATAATGATAAATTTTTTGTAAATCCAGGTGCTATTTCTAGAATAAGCAATACTGTTTCTGAAATCTACAGAACTCCATCCTATGTAATAATTGAAATCGATGAAAATATAAATATATCTATTTCAAAATTACAGTGTGCCAAAAAAGGTGAGGATGTTCTAGATAGAGAAAAATTATTTGTTGAACAGAATAAGACTATTTTGTTTAATGAATTTGTTCATCAAATAACATCATATGGCAATTTTGAAATATTAAAACTTGAAAATATAATTTCTGAAATCGCAGAACACGAAAAATTGGGTGATGAAATTAAAAAAGAGGCTTTAGAAAAAATTGCACTAGCTCAAGATCTTATATCTAAAGAGGAAGTGAACTTAGAATGAGATATATTAAAAAAATAGAAATTGAAAATTTTCAATCCCATAAACATACTATTATTGATTTTGTCAATGGATTGAATGTTATTACAGGACCATCGGATAACGGTAAAACAGCTATTATAAGGGCATTAAAATGGGTTCTTTATAACGAACCTAAAGGCAGTGAATTTATAAGGCAGGGTGAAAATAGATGTAAAGTTTCTATTGTTCTTGATAATGATGTAATCATTACAAGAGAAAAATATAAGAATAAAAATTCATATATAATAATAAGGCCAACTGGTGAAGAAATTAAATTTGAAGGTTTTGGAAATGATATTCCATTAGAAGTTATAAAAGAACATGGAATAAGAAAAATATACATTGATCCTAACTCTATTGAAAGTATAAATATAGCGGAACAATTGGAATCTCCATTCCTGCTTAGTGAGCCTGGAACTATTAAAGCTAAAGCGATTGGTAAACTAATCGGTGTTCACTATGTAGACACTGCAATTAAGCTTGTAGATAAAGATTTACAAAAAATTGAAAATCAAAGAAAAGAAACCGTTGAAAGGATAGATGACTTAACTAAAAAACTCGAAGAATTCTCAAATCTTCCAATGATTTTAGAAAAGTTAAGGGTTAAGCAAGACAAACTATCAAAAGTTAAAATCAATAATGAAAGATTAAAAAAACTTATAAATTTAAGAGAAAGCTTAAATCTAATCAATAGTGAAATAAATAATATAAAAGCGTTATTACAGTATTTTAACTCAATTCAAAATGCGGAATATAAGATTTTAACGTTAATTAATGCTATTAACCGTAATTCGTTGTTAATTAATGATTATAATAAAATAAAGACACTTGAAATTGAAATAGAAAAATTACAAAATATTTTGAATACAATAAAAAATATACATGATGTAGATGAAACTTATAGGCATTTAATAAATAATGTTTCTAATTTTTTGACTATGAAAGATATTAATGAACGCTTAAATGATGTAGAACAAGTTAATATTACAATAAATAAAATACTAGCAACTTTAGGAAAGATAGATGACGCAAAAGAAAAATATTCAAGATTAGAGTATAACTATAGTAGACTAATATATTTATATGACAAGTATTATGAATATAAAAAAATAAGCAATTCTATAGACATAGGGACAAATTACGTAAAGCATTTTATGGATACAGATAAGGCCCTATTAAAATTTTCAAGATTCTTAGAAAAATTGCAAATATCGAATAAGCTTAATGACTTATATAATAAATATAAAAATATCGAGGATGAAGTTCGAAAGGAACAAAAACAATTAAAGGAATTAGATGTTCAAATTGATAGATTTATAGAGGAATACGCTAAGCTATTAGGTCACATTGGCAAATGTCCAGTTTGCTTATCAAATATAGAGGAAAATGCAATCAATCATATTATTAATGAATTAAAAGGAGTGAAACTAGATGAAGGTTAATTATGAAGAAAAGCTTCAAATTTTAAAGGAAAAAATCGAAAGGGCAAAAAATATAAAAATAAAAGCTGAAACTAAATTAGAAGCTCTCCAAAAACAAAAGGAAGAGATAATTAAGCAATTAGAAGAAATGGGCATTAACCCAAATGAATTAGAGAAGGAAATAAAAAGATTAGAAAGTGAAATAATTACTTTGATTAAAGAAATTGAAGAGTCCCTTCCGCCTGATAATATTCTTTACAATAATAAATAAGGGTGATATGATGTTTGATTCAATGATTAATAATATTGAAAATAAACTTAATGAAGAACTTAAAGAATACCATATAAAAGAGGCTATGATGTTAAATTTAAAGAAAAACAAAGATGAGGAAGAAGAAAAGTTGAAGAAATTAGAATTAGAAATTGATAACCTAAAGAAAGTTAAAATTCTTCTTCAGAAGACTTCTCAATTTGCAAGGGAACAATCAAAAAAACAAATGGAATATCTTATAACACAATGCTTACAATA
The DNA here is from genome assembly GCF_030546345.1 of Caloramator sp. CAR-1. NCBI lineage: Bacteria > Bacillati > Bacillota > Clostridia > Eubacteriales > Clostridiaceae > Caloramator > Caloramator sp. CAR-1. The sequence goes on along the minus strand of NZ_JAUONW010000037.1, from coordinate 116,352 downwards.
CATTTTTGATTCAAAAATGGAATTTTTTATAGATATAAAGGAAAAAGGAGAAAAAATCGAAGCAGAATTTTATGTAATATCGGAACAAAATAACAATAAGATTATAACAAAACCACAAGATTCACGAGGCGGGGGAGTTGTTGATATTATATCCCTAGCGATAAGAATTGCTATGATGGAAATTCATTACCCTAAAATTGAAGGACCATTAATATTGGATGAACCAGCTAAACATGTAAGCGATGATTATATAGTAAATGTAGCAGAATTTCTTAAAAATGTATCTAGTATGTTTAATAGACAAATAATTATGGTAACCCATAATTCACATTTGTTGGAGAGTGGAGATTATGTTTATAGGGTTACATTAAATAATGGAATCAGTATGGCTGAAAAAATAAAGGGTGATATAAAATAAATTTTTCAATAAATATAGAAATTTTTTTATTATTATAGTAAAATCATTATAAGTTCTTTTTTCTTGCATTAAACAAATAGGCCATGATATAATTATGTTTGGTAGGCATTTCCTAAATTAAATGGTCATGAGAAGTTTAGCACGTTTATATGCTTCAAGAAATGATAATTGAATTTATATTTCTTTCGTATAAATTCAACAAAAGTTTATGCACAAAGCAAAGGAGGTGTAATTATTCAAACTACAATTACAATAATTTTAATTCCAACTGTTGGAGCAATAGCTTTTTTAGCTGGATATATAGTTAGAAAAAATATTGCTGAACGTAAAATTAAAAGTGCAGAAGATGAAGCAAAAAGGATAATATCAGAGGCAGAAAAACAAGCGGAATCTAAAAAGAAGGAAGCTGTCATTGAAGCCAGGGAAGAAGTTCACAAATTAAGGAATGAATTTGAGCGCGAAGTTCGTGAAAGAAGAAATGAATTACAACGTATGGAAAGAAGATTAATTTTAAGAGAGGAAACTTTAGATAAAAAAGTTGAGGCTCTAGAACTTCGTGAAGAAAATCTAAACAAAAAGCAGCAAGAAATTGAACAATTACAAAATGAAATTCAAGAACTTTATAAAAAGCAACATGAAGAATTAGAAAAAATTGCTGGCCTAACTTCTGAAGAAGCAAAGCAGATAATACTTAAAAACGTAGAAGAAGAAGTTAAGCATGAAGCTGCAATGTTAATTAAAGAAATAGAAACAAAGGCAAAAGAGGAGGCCGACAAAAAGGCTAGAGAAATAATATCATGTGCAATACAAAGATGTGCTGCTGATCATGTTGCAGAGACCACTGTTTCTGTTGTTACTTTACCTAACGATGAAATGAAGGGTAGAATAATTGGTAGAGAAGGACGAAACATAAGAACCTTAGAAACTTTAACAGGTATCGATTTAATTATCGACGATACTCCTGAAGCAGTTATCTTATCAGGTTTTGATCCTATAAGAAGAGAAATAGCAAGACTTGCCCTTGAAAAACTAATTGCTGATGGTAGAATCCATCCAGCAAGAATTGAAGAAATGGTTGAAAAGGCAAGAAAAGAAATTGATAATGAAATAAGAGAACAAGGTGAACAGGCAGCCTTTGAAACAGGAGTTCATGGCCTACATGGTGAACTTATTAGACTTATAGGAAGATTAAAATACAGAACAAGTTATGGTCAAAACGTTTTAAAGCACTCAATTGAAGTTGCATATTTAGCAGGACTTATGGCTGCAGAACTTGGAGCAGATGTTAACTTAGCAAAACGTGCTGGACTTCTTCATGACATAGGTAAAGCAATTGATCATGAAACTGAAGGACCACATGCACTTCTTGGAAGTGAACTTGCTAAAAAGTATAATGAATCTCCTGCAGTAATAAATGCAATTGCAGCACATCATGGTGATGTTGAACCAATGACAGTTGAAGCTGTTCTTGTTCAAGCTGCAGATGCTATTTCTGCTGCACGCCCAGGCGCTAGAAGAGAAACTCTTGAAGCATATATTAAACGTTTAGAAAAGCTTGAGGAAATAGCAGACTCCTTTGAAGGTGTTGAAAAATCATATGCTATTCAAGCAGGTAGAGAAATAAGAATAATGGTTAAACCAGAACAAATTAGCGATGATGAAATAATTCATATGGCTAGAGAAATAGTAAAGAAAATTGAAAGTGAACTTGAATATCCAGGACAAATTAAGGTAAATGTAATACGTGAAGTAAGAGCAATAGAATATGCAAAATAAACCCCAAAAAATTTGGGGTTTATTTTATTTTTTTAGAAGGATTTTCAAAATTTTTGTAGAATTAATATAATAGACAAAATAATAGATTCTCAAGGAGGTATTATAATGGAAGTGTTAAAGGTTTCAGCAAAGTCAAATCCAAATTCAGTTGCAGGTGCTCTAGCTGGCGTTATAAGAGAAAAGGGATCTGCAGAAATACAAGCAATCGGTGCAGGAGCAATCAATCAAGCTGTTAAAGCTGTTGCAATAGCAAGAGGTTTTGTTGCTCCAAGCGGTATCGATTTAGTATGCATCCCAGCATTTACAGACATAATAATAGAAGGCGAAGAAAGAACCGCTATTAAATTTATAGTTCAACCAAGGTAATTTTTAAAAGGGCTTTGATTAGCCCTTTTATTATGCGAATATAGTTAACATAATTTATATTATGGTTACTTAAAATAATGAAGGATTTCTTTCAAAATGATATAGACATATGCAGAATTTCATGCTATATTAAAAATAAATAAACATTTAAAACCTATCTTTTAATAGAGGTGAATATATGAAGGATGGAAGTGTAAGAAATAGACAATTAATTAGTAAGGTTAATATAACTTCATTGGTTAAATTGTTTATTTTGCATTTTTTAAAGGAAAGGGAGCATTATGGTAATGAAATTATAGATAGAATTGAAATATGTTTAAACTATAGCTGGAGGCCTAGCCCTGGACTTATATATCCTCTACTTAGAAGTATGGAAGAAAACTTACTTATTGAGGGATGGTGGGAAGAGCCGGATAAAAAGACTAAAAGAATATATCGTATAACCGATGATGGACTAAGGCATTATGAAAAAATAAAAGCTTTATATAAACCTTTATTAGATGAATCCTTAAATATTATTAATAACACATTAAAGGAAATATATAAAAATTAACAAGGAGGAAAAATATATGGAACTTTCAAGAAAAGCAAAAGAAATTAGTTCATCTGTTACCCTTGAGATTACTGCAAAGGCAAAAAAAATGAAGGATGAGGGAATAGATGTTATAAGTTTTGGTGCAGGAGAGCCAGATTTTAATACGCCTTTAAACATTCAAAATGCTGCAATAGAAGCAATAAAAAAAGGATTGACAAGATATACTGCAGCTTCAGGTATACTAGAACTTAAAAAAGCCATTTGCGATAAACTAAAACTAGAAAACTCATTAGAATATAAACCGTCGCAAATTGTTATCTCAAATGGAGCTAAACATTCTATATATAATGCACTTCAAGCAATTTGCAATCCAGGAGATGAAGTTATCGTTCCTGTTCCTTACTGGGTAAGTTATCCGGAATTGATAAAATTGGTAGATGCGGTTCCTGTTTTTGTCAAAACAAAAGAAGAAAATAATTTCAAGTATACCAAGGAATCATTAGAGGCTGCAATAACACCAAGGACCAAGGCGATTATTTTAAATAGTCCTAACAATCCAACTGGAACGGTATATGACAAAAAGGATTTAGAATTTATTGCTGAAATAGCAATAAAACATGATTTAATTATAATTTCAGATGAAATTTATGAAAAGTTAATTTATGATGGAACTGAACATATTAGCATTGCTTCGTTAGGAGATGAGATTAAAGAAAGAACTATAGTAATAAATGGAGTATCTAAGGCTTATGCTATGACAGGATGGAGGATAGGATATACTGCTTCAAATGAAGAAATAGCAAAACTTATGTCTAATCTTCAAAGCCATGAGACATCCAATCCAAACACAATTGCTCAATATGCTAGCTTAGAAGCTATAAACGGTCCACAGGAAGATATCGAAATAATGAGAAAAGAATTTGAAAAAAGAAGAAATTATATGGTTGATAAAATAAACTCTATAGAAGGCTTATCCTGCGTTAAACCATTAGGTGCCTTTTATGTAATGATAAACATAACAAAGATTAAAGGCAAAAATATTAAGGGTTATAATATTAATAGCTCGGTTGATTTTTGCAATGCACTTTTAGAATATTCGAAGGTTGCAGCAATTCCAGGAGAAGGCTTTGGAGATGATGATTATATTAGACTATCCTATGCAACTTCAATGGAAAATATAATAGAGGGCTTAAACAGAATTGAAGGCTTTTTAAAGTAAGGGGGAGTTACCCCTTTTTCTTTTTGTTTTTTATTTTGTATTTTCTATAAATTATTTAAAGTTTATTTTACTTGAAGAAAGGTTAAATATAATATTATAATTATTATGTTAATATCTTAAAAGGAGTGGATCATATGCACAGGGAATATCAAAGTCCATTAGTTACAAGATACGCATCAAAAGATATGTCTTATCTTTTTTCTGAAGAATACAAATTTACTACATGGAGAAAATTATGGGTAGTTTTAGCGGAAGCCGAAAAAGAATTGGGTCTAAACATAACTGATGAGCAGATTAATGAATTGAAGGAACATATTTATGATATAAATTATGATGTTGCAAGAGAATATGAAAAGAAAACAAGGCATGATGTAATGTCCCATGTTTATGCATATGGTGAACAATGCCCAAAAGCTAAACCAATAATACATTTAGGTGCAACAAGTTGTTATGTTGGCGATAATACAGATGTAATAATCATGAAGGAAGCATTAAACATAATAAGGAAAAAGTTAATAAAGATAATAAAAAATTTAAGCCAATTTGCAGATAAATATAAACAACTTCCAACATTAGCCTATACACACCTGCAGCCAGCTCAACTAACTACCGTCGGAAAAAGAGCGTGTCTTTGGATCCAGGATATTATTGTAGATCTTGAAAATATAGATAATTGTATTGATTCTTTAAAATTACTTGGAGTTAAAGGAACTACTGGAACACAGGCAAGTTTTTTAAAGTTATTTAATGGTGATCATGAAAAGGTAAAAAAACTTGATGAGCTTGTATGTGAAAAGCTTGGGTTTAAAGATAAGTTTTTTAAAGTAACTGGTCAAACATATCCTCGTAAACAAGATATGATAGTTTTAAATACTTTAAGTTTAATTGCACAAAGTGCATATAAGTTTAGCAATGACCTTAGAATATTGCAAAGTTTTAAGGAAATAGAAGAGCCCTTTGAAAAGCATCAAATTGGATCTTCTGCAATGCCCTATAAGCGCAATCCAATGAGAAGTGAAAGAATATCTGCTTTAGCAAGATATGTAATAGTAAATGTATTAAATTCATCGATTACAGCTTCGACCCAATGGTTTGAAAGGACACTAGATGATTCAGCTAATAAAAGAATCGTAGTTGCAGAAGCATTTTTGGCTATCGATGCAATCCTAAACCTATATATTAATGTTTCTGAAAATTTAGTTGTATATCCAAAGATAATACAAAAACGAGTTATGGAAGAACTTCCTTTCATGGCTACCGAAAATATCATGATGGAAGCAGTGAAAAAGGGGGGAGACAGACAAGAATTACATGAGAGAATAAGAGTTCACTCAATGGAAGCTGGTAAGGTAGTTAAAGAAGAAGGCCGTGAAAACGATCTTATAGATAGAATTGTAAATGATCCAAAATTTAATTTAGATAAAAATGAATTAAAAGACGCTCTAAATCCACATAACTACATAGGTCGCTCAAAGGAACAGGTTGAAGAATTTTTAAGTGAAATTGTAGAGCCTATACTTTTAAATAATGAAGTAGATGAAATAAACGTGGAAATAAATGTTTAATTAATAGTTTGATAAATAAGCTAAGTTGTTAATTTAAAAGCCAAGGTATGTTGAAAGTAGCACATATCTTGGTATTTTATTAGAATAAATGTTAATAATTTAACAATAGAGAAATAATTGAAACATAAAGTCGAAAATTCTTTCTACAAAATATTACTTCATATAACATCTTATTTTCAAATTTAATATGATAACTAATATCATTTGAAAAGTCGAATTAGGTAGCCAAATGAGAATAATTAAAAATTCATTTATTCATTATTATTAACATGGTTATTCACTTGTGTGAATAAACACTTTAACTTAAAATATTTATATAGAAAAAATAAGGAGTGATAAACGTGATAGGTATTATTGGTTGTGGAAATATGGGAGGAGCTATTTTAAAAGGAATTATAGGTTCCGGTTATGATCCAAAAGATATATATGCTTATGATCATAGTAAAGAAAAGATATTAAATATTAATTCGCATGTTAATATATGTAATAATGAAAAGGAAGTTATTAATAAATCTAAATACATCTTTCTTGCTGTTAAACCTATAGCATATGATAAATTATTAAACGATATAAAAGACCTTGTTGCTAACGATAAGGTTATAATTTCTATGGCAGCAGGATATGATACTGAAAAAATAGAAGAAAAACTTGGGAATGAAGCTAAAGTAATTAGAATTATGCCTAATACACCTTCATTAATTGGTGAAGGATATACCGTGGTCGTATTAAATGAAAATATAGATAAAGTTGAAGGTGAATATGTCATCAATTTATTAAAGTCATTAGGAGAAGTAAAAATAATAAATGAATCACAAATAAATGCATATTCAGCCATAACAGGAAGTGGACCTGCTTTTGCATTTCTTTTTATAGAAGCTATGGCGGATGCAGCCGTTCTTTTGGGAATTCCAAGAAAGGATGCTTATGAGGCTGCAGCAAGAATGCTTATTGGAAGTTCTAAACTTCTTATAGAAACAGGTAAACATCCTGGTGAACTTAAAGATATGGTAACATCCCCAGCAGGAACCACAATTGAAGGTATTAGAACCTTAGAGGAAAAGGGATTTCGAAGTGCGATTATTGAATGTGTTGTAAATACATATAAGAAGAACTTAAATATCAAAGATATAAGGTGATAATTTTATGGTTGTGATTAGATATTTATTGCTAATTGTTGTTATAATTATATATTTGATATTTTGTATTTTACTTATATCAGGATTAAAAACTAAAAACAAAAAGAAAAAATTTGATAATGTCTCGAAAAAGTAGGGACAAAAAACATTTCGCTAAATATCAATTTAGTAGAATGTCCAAATGAAAAACGATGGGGGAGTGACAATGGATAATAAAAATTTAGATGCACTATTTGACGAGAACCTACCTTATATATTAAATGACTTTCTTGGATATTTATATACAGTTAAAGGAAAATCCTTAAACACAATTGATGGTTATAAAGTTGATCTGAGATTGTTTTTGAAATATATAAAAAAAATAAAATATAATTTAAAAAATGAAATTGATGATATCGATATTTCGGATGTTAATGCAGAACTGATTAAACAAATTATCTTAAGTGATATCTACTCCTTTATAAACTATGTTTCGATTAAAAGACAAAACAGCACTTACGCAAGGGCAAGAAAAATTGCTGCAATAAGGTCCTTTTTTAATTACTTAGAAACAAAAGCTAAAATAATCAAAGAAAATCCGGCTCGAGAGTTGGAATCTCCTAAAATCAATAAAAGACATCCTGTTTATTTAACCCTTGAACAAAGCAAAAAACTTCTTGATTCAATAAAGGGAAGAAATAAAGAAAGGGATTTTGCTATCATTACTCTTTTCCTTAATTGTGGCTTAAGATTGTCGGAGCTTGTTAGTATCGATATTAGCAAAATAAAGGGAGATACATTAACTGTCGTTGGTAAAGGGAATAAAGAAAGAACAGTTTATTTAAATAAAGCTTGTATAAAAGCTATAAATTCTTATCTTGCTGTAAGGCCAAAAGATGGTGTTGTAGATAAAGATGCTCTTTTCTTAAGCGAAAGAAAAAAGCGAATAGATAAAAGAACCGTAGAAAAACTTGTTAAAAAATATATTGTAAGTGCCGGACTTTTAAACGATAAATATACTCCCCACAAACTAAGGCATACAGCTGCTACTTTGATGTATAAATATGGGAAAGTAGATATTAGAGCCCTTCAACATATCCTTGGCCATGAAAGCGTTTCTACTACTCAAATATACACCCATATTGATGATGAAATATTAAGGGATGCAGTTAAATCAAATCCTTTGTCTGAAGAATAAATAAAGCCCCATTTGGGGCTATTTTATTATTCGTTATATTCCTTTAAAAGTTTTTCTTTTAATTCAGGAATGTCTTCGATGTATAATACATTTTCATCTTCTTCGAAATCTAATATATTTTCCTCATATAAGTAATCGTCGATTTCACTTTCATCTTCGATTATTCCATCGATCAATATTTCTTTATAATCAGAATCTAATTCTAAGCACTTACCACAATTGTCGCATATTTTACCTTCTACAAGGTCGCACGTATTACAATCGCTGCAATTATCACATATTTTATTTTTATCGAAAATACACATTTGCATCTTATCAATCCCCTTGCATTTAAATTTTTAAGGTTATTATAACACTATACACAATTTAAAGCAAGGCAAATAAAAAAGCTGCAAAATGCAGCTTTAATCAGCCTCTATAGGCACTTTTATTGTTTGGCCAGGATATATTATTAATGATTCTAAATTATTTGCTTTTCTTATTTCATAAACTAATTTTCTTATATCTTGTTTATCTGTTTTATGTTTTTTAGCTATCTTCCAAAGGGTATCTCCGGATTCAACTGTAACATATATGTAGTTGATTTTGCTTTGGCTCTGGCTATTTGCTTTTTTATAAAAAGGAATAATAAGGATGATTAATATTAAAGCTACAGCTAATAGTTTTTTATTTTTCATAACGACCCCTCCCGAACATATGTTCTATTAATATTATATCGAACAGGTGTTCGGTTGTCAATATGGTCGAACATTAGTTTGCCTGATAAAATAATTTATGTTATAATAAAGCTAGATAATCATTAAGGGGTGCATAAGATATGGCTAACAATAATAAAGATAAGCAGCAGGAAATACTTGAATTTATAAAGAAGGAAATTGCAACAAGGGGATATCCTCCATCTGTTAGAGAGATATGTGAAGCTGTTGGTTTAAGATCCACCTCAACTGTTCATGGTCATCTTGAAAGACTTGAGAAAAAGGGCCTAATAAGGCGTAATCCAAGCAAGCCAAGAGCTATTGAATTAGTAAATAGCTCTACAATAAAAGAAGTAATTAACGTTCCTATCGTCGGGAATGTAGCAGCTGGACAACCTATTTTGGCTATAGAAAATATTGAAGATTCCTTCCCTTTGCCAAGCGATTTTATAAAGATAAACAATAATGCCTTTATATTAAAAGTTAAGGGAGATAGCATGATTGAAAAGGGGATTTATGATGGGGATTACTTAATTGTTGAACAGCAATCAACTGCTAATAATGGCGATATTGTTGTTGCATTAGTTGACGATAGCGCAACAGTTAAAACCTTTTATAAGGAAAACGGATATATAAGGCTGCAGCCTGAAAATTCATCAATGCAGCCAATTATAGTTAAAGATTGTAAAATACTTGGTAAGGTAAAGGGATTAATAAGAAAGTATTAATAATAAATTAAGGGCTGCAAGATGCAGCCCTTAAAATTTTATTCTAGTATATTTGATAGCCCCTTTAGTATACCAACCTTAGCGTGTTCTAAGGTTAAGCCACCTTGAATATAAGCTATATATGGCGGTCTAATAGGTGCATCTGCGCTAAGTTCTATTGAAGAACCTTGAATAAATGCACCTGCAGCCATTATTACCTGATCAGTATAGCCTGGCATGTCCCATGGCTCACAATCAACAAAGGAATCAACAGGAGATCCTTTTTGAATACCTTTAATAAATTTAATTAGTTTATCTTTATCATTAAATTTAACAGCTTGAATTATATCACTTCTTTTTTCATTATATTTTGGCGAAACTTCAAATCCAGCAAGTTCAAGCAGTCTAGATGCAAATATTGCTGATTTTAAGGCCTCAGCTGTAATGTGAGGAGCAAGGAATAAGCCTTGAAACATTTGCCTTATAACACCAAAGGTTGATCCACACTCTCTTCCAATTCCAGGAGCAGTCAATCTGAACGCTGCCTTTTCTACAAATTCTTTTTTACCTGCAACATATCCCCCTGTAGGTGCTATACCTCCACCTATATTTTTAATTAAAGAACCTGCTATTATATCAGCACCCACATCCGTTGGCTCTTTAATATCTATAAATTCTCCATAGCAGTTATCAACAAAACATATTATATCTTTATTTATAGATTTTATTAATTTAATAGCTTCTTCAATATCATTAATTTGTAGCGAAGGTCTCCAAGCATATCCAGTTGATCTTTGAATTGCTATCATTCTAATTGTAGAATCTTCCTTTAATACCCTTTCTACTTTTTTTAGATTTATTTTACCATTAGGTAAAAGGTCAATTTGTCTATAATTTACTCCGTAATCCTTTAACGATCCCATTTCTGATCCTTCTATTCCTATTACCTGCAGCAAAGTATCATAGGGCTTTCCTGTAATTGATAGCAATGTATCATTAGGTCTTAAATTTCCAAATAAGGCAATTGTTATGGCATGAGTTCCAGAGACTATATGGGGCCTTACCAAGGCATCTTCACAATTAAATACACGGGCATAAACCCTATCTAATGTATCCCTGCCTATGTCACCATAACCATAACCGGTAGAATAAGTAAAATGTGAGTCAGATAACTTTTCATCCTGCATAGCCTTTAATACTTTGATTTGATTGTATTCCTTTATTTGATCTATTTCATTAAAATATTTTTCAACGTCCTTTAATGCTTTATCGGCAATTTCAATAGCAACAGGACTAAAATTATATTTTTCCTGCAAAAATTTTTTAGTAATATCTAGCATTTTGCACCTCCAAGTAAAATACATTATAAAAAACTCGCCATAAGCGAGTTTTTTATACTTCTTTATTTTCTTTTTCTTCTTGATTTACTGTTGTATATAAAATGGGCTTTGCTGGAACTATCGTAGATATTGCATGCTTATAAACCATCATTTGTTTTCCTTCTGATTCTAAAATAACTGTAAAGCTATCAAAACCTTTAACATTACCCTTTAACTGAACCCCTGATACTAAGAAAATTGTAACGGGTATTTTATTTTTCCTAGCCCCATTTAAAAACACATCTTGTAAATTATTAGCGTTTTTAACCATACCATCATCCTCCAAAGTTATTATGATAATAATTTGCCCCCATTTATTTTAGGCAAAAAATTGCTTAATTTTGGTTATTACTTTTAGTTTATTCTATAGATTATTATTTGTCAATTAAGATTCTAAATTATCATAAATTTTTCCTTTATGTAATTTATCATAACATTTAAAACTTCATCAATGCTGCTAAATTCATCTAAGTTTATCCAGAATATCCTATCCTCCCTTCTAAACCAAGTTAATTGTCTTTTAGCATACCTTCTTGTATTTTGTTTTATTATATCCTTTACTTCTTCTAATGTCAAATAACCATCGAGATAATCAAAAACTTCCTTATAGCCAATTCCCTGCATAGAAGTCATATCCTTAGTATAACCCATTTCCTTTAATTTTTTAACTTCATCTATTAATCCTTTCTCAAACATTTCATCTACCCTTTGATTTATTCTCTCATAAAGTTTTGTTCTATCCATAGTAAGTCCAAAATATGCAAGATTAAAATCTATTTCTCTTTTTTTTGATTCCCTTTGAAATTCCGATATAGGTCTGCCTGTATTTTTATATACCTCTAATGCCCTTATTATCCTTTTTAAATCGTTAGGATGTAACCTATTATATGATTCTGGATCAACTTCCTTTAGCATTTCATGGATAAAGTGACTACCCTTTTCCTCAGCCAAATTTTGAAGATAAAATCTATATTCTTCATCCTTTGCCGTTTCTGTAAAATCCAAAGGATAAGTTAAGGAATTTATATATAATCCTGTTCCACCAACTATTATTGGGACTTTGCCCCTTTTTATAATATTATCTATACAGTCTACTGCCATTTGACGGTAAAGGGCAACACTAAATTCTTCTTTAGGATCTACAACATCTATCATGTGATGGGGAACTCCCTGCATTTCTTCTCTTGTAGGTTTTGCAGAACCAATATCCATATATTTATAAATTTGCATTGAATCGGCAGATACTATTTCACCATCTATTTTTTTTGCAAGTTCTATTCCTATCTTTGTCTTGCCTGATGCTGTCGGACCTGCTATTATAACTATATTTTTTTTCATATAATCACCTTACAAGATTCTTCTAAATTTTTTTTCAAGATCATCATAACTCATCCTTATTAAAGTTGGTCTTCCATGGGGACAAGAATAAGGATTCTTACAACGTCTTAAATCATCGATCAGTTTATTCATTTCGCTTAAAGTTAATTTATCCCCAGCTTTTATTGCACCTTTGCATGCCATCGTATATATGATTTTATTAATAGAATTTAGAAAACCGCCTGAAGATTGCACAATTTCGTTCAAAATCTCATTAAATACATCAATATAATTAGGATTTCCATAAATAACTGGAACAGATCTTAATGATATAGAATTACCTCCGAAATCTTCAATGACAAAACCTATTTTAGCAAAATTTTCGATATTTTCAAGAAGGAATTCTTTATCAGAAGTCTTCAAATCAATAATTTTAGGAGTTAACAATGTTTGGCTATGGATAGCTGTTCTTTGATATTCATCTAAATACTTCTCATATAAGATCCTTTCATGGGCTGCATGCTGGTCTATTATATAAAACTCATTTTCTGCCTCTGCAATAATATATGTCAAATGTATTTGACCGATTGGAACTAATTTAGGAAATAAAGTAGAAGTCTTATTATCTATTATTTCCTCATCTTCAAAATTTTTAACCTCTTCTATAGATTTTTCTTTATTTATATTTTCATTTATATATTCTTGCTTATCTTCTTTTACATTAGGTTTATAACTATTGAAAACATCTGAATCACTTTTTTCTAGACTTTGTTTATCTTGCTTATTGAAGCTAAATGTTATTTCTTCTGATTTTATTTCTGGTGAAAAATTTTTTTCAATATTTAGATCTATAATAACCTTAGGGACGGATGCTGTAGTTGCAAAGGCATTTTGAAGGGCCTTGTAAACCAATCTATAAATCTCCTGATCATTTTGAAACTTAACTTCGGCTTTAGTTGGATGAACGTTTACATCTATTAATTGGGGATTCATTATTATTTTGACAACATAAAATGGAAACTTATCCGAAGTTGAATAGGATCTATATACATTTTCAATTGCAGCATTTATTGTTTTGTTTTTTATTAATCTTCCGTTTATAAAAAGCGTTTGATAGTTTCTATTATTCTTCCCTAAGGCATTATTCCCTATATACCCTTCGATTTTTATATCATTTTCTTCATAATCGATCTTTAATAGATTATCCTTGACTTGTCTTCCGTATAAAGAAAGTATAGCATTTAATAAATTTCCATCACCCTTTGTTGCGAAAACTATCTTACCATTATTTTTATATTTAAATGATATATTTTCCTTAGATAATGCAAGACTTTGAACTATCTCAGAAACAATCATGGCTTCCCTTGAAGGAGTTTTTAAAAATTTTAGCCTTGCAGGTGTATTATAGAACAAATCTTTTACAATAATGGTAGTTCCGTCGGGTGCACCGCATTCAATTTTATCTATAATTTCTCCACCTTCAATATAAATTTTAGTTCCAGTCAGATCATCTTTTGTTTTGGTTATCATCTCTACCTTTGAAACAGCACATATACTTGCAAGAGCTTCTCCTCTAAAGCCTAATGTTCTTATATTATAAAGATCATCCTCATTTTTGATTTTTGATGTAGTATGTCTTAAAAATGCAATCTCAACATCGTCTTTTTCTATACCATGCCCGTTATCTGTTATTTTTATTAAGCTTATTCCGCCATTTTCTATTTCAACCTCTATAATACTTGCTCCTGCATCTATTGAGTTTTCAATCAATTCTTTAACAACGGACGCCGGCCTTTCGACTACTTCCCCTGCAGCAATTTTTGTTATTAAATCATCATCTAATATTCTTATTTTTGACATTTTATCACCCTAATTTCTTTGCTTTATTTGTTAATGAATATAATCTATTAAGAGCTTCAATAGGAGTTATATTTAGAATATCGATATTTTTAAGCTCCTCTATTATTTCATTTTCTTGGTAATTAAATAGGTTGATTTCAAAGGAAGAAGTTGTAGCAACTTCTTTTATTACTTCATCCTTTTTAATTTTGTTTATATCATTTTCTTCTAATTTGGCGAGTATTTCCTTAGCCTTTTTAATAACCTCATCTGGGAGGCCAGCTAATTTTGCCACCTGTATTCCATAGCTTTGATCTGCACCACCTCTTACAATTTTTCTAAGGAAAATAATATCATCTCCATGTTCCTTTACGGAAATGCAATAATTTTTAACACCCTTTATTTTGCCTTCAAGTTCTGTTAATTCATGATAATGGGTTGCAAATAATGTCTTTGCACCGATACTTTTATTTATATATTCAATTACCGACCAGGCAATACTTAATCCATCATAGGTGCTTGTTCCTCTTCCTACTTCATCTAATATAATTAAGCTATTTTTAGTTGCATTCTTTAAAATATTCGATACTTCCGTCATTTCAACCATAAATGTGCTTTGACCTAAGGATAGATCATCTGAAGCACCTATCCTTGTGAAAATCCTATCTACTATTGATATTTTAGCCTTCTTTGCAGGAACAAAACATCCAACTTGGGAAAGTAAAGTAATTAAAGCAACTTGCCTTAAGTATGTTGATTTACCTGCCATATTAGGTCCCGTAATTATAATTATCATATTTTCTTTATTATCAAGAATGGTATCGTTTGGAACAAAGGGGCTTGATATAACCTTTTCAACCACTGGATGTCTTCCATCTATTATTTCTATAATTCCGTCGTTTGTTATTTCGGGTTTAACATAATTGTTCTCAAAGGAAACCCTAGCAAAGGATAGCAATACATCTATTATAGCTAAATATTGTGCTATCTTTTTTATCCTTTCAACCTGTGAGTAGACTTTATTTCTAACATCTACAAAAAGTTCATATTCAAGTTCGACTATTTTTGATTCAGCTCCTAAGATATTTTCTTCTATCTCTTTAAGCTCAGGGGTAATGAATCTTTCGGCATTAGCTAATGTTTGTTTGCGTATATATCTATCCTTAGGGATTAAACTCAAATTAGCCTTTGTAATTTCAATATAATATCCAAATACTTTGTTATAGCCAACCTTTAATGATTTGATACCTGTTTCTTCCTTTTCCCTTTGTTCAAGTTCTGCAATCCAGTTTTTCCCGTTTAGCATTGCATCCCTTAGTTTATCTACCTCTTGGTTATAGCCGGATTTTATAATTCCACCTTCCTTTACAGAAACTGGAGGATTTTCAATGATTGCAGCATTTATAAGATTATATATATCATCTAGTGTATCAAAATCATTTTCTATTTCTCTTATAAGATCGCTTCTGCACTCCTTTAAGGCTGCTTTAATATCAGGAAGCATTGATATTGACTGCTTTAGGGCGTTTAAATCCCTTGCATTAGCACTTTCACAGCTTATTTTACTTAATATCCTTTCAATATCATAAATATTTCTTAAAAATTCTCTAAGGTCTGATGATATATAAATATTATCTATAAACTCTTCAACTGCTTCTAGTCTTTTATTTATTTCTTTTATATTCATAAGGGGTTCCTCAATCCATTTTCTTAAAAGTCTTCCACCCATCGCAGTAAGTGTTTTATCTAAAACATCAATTAACGTTCCCTTTTTGCTTCTGGTCCTTAATGTTTCCGTAAGCTCTAAATTTTTTCTTGTAAAGGAGTCTAAAATCATAAAATCGCTTATATTATATTTTTTTATGCTTGTTATATGGCCTAAGCTGCTTTTTTGAGTATCCGTTAAATATTTCAATAAAGTTGCCGCTGATATTATTTCTTCCCCGTTGAAATTATCAGTTTTGAACTTATCTAAAATATCTAAATTATCATATTTTTCAATTTGGCTTATTAAACAATTATATCTTCCTTTTATTATTTCTAATTGTTCATTTATTGTAGAATTAGGCTTTTCTTCAATAATCAATAGTTCCGAAGGTGCGTATTTAGACAATTCATCTATTAATTTATTTTTTTCATTATCAAAAGAAGTTACAAAAAAATCTCCAGTAGAAACGTCACAAATAGCAAGGCCTAATTTTGATGTTGAGTTATAAATGCAAATTATGTAATTGTTAGCCTTTTCATTGAGCATGCTACTTTCTATTATAGTTCCAGGTGTTATTATTCTTGTTATTTCTCTTTTTACTATTCCCTTTGCAAGTTTAGGATCTTCTACCTGTTCGCAGATAGCAACCTTATATCCCTTTTCAATAAGTTTTGCTATATAGGATTCTGCTGAATGATATGGAACCCCACACATTGGTGCTCTTTTATCAAGGCCACAGTCTCTACCGGTTAAAGCAATTTCCAGTTCCCTTGATGCAATTTCTGCATCCTCAAAAAACATTTCATAAAAATCCCCTAATCTAAAAAAAAGTATGCAATCCTTATGCTGTTCTTTTATTTCAAGATATTGTTGCATCATAGGCGTTAATCCCAATTCTGATTCCTCCCTAAATTAAGTGTATTATTATTATATAATAAAAACAATGCCGCTGAAAGATAAACTTGCAGCGGCTTTCCTTATTACCTTATAACTTCTACTAATTCTCCTAACAAAATATACATTTGTGCTTGAGTAATCTTAACATTAACAAGCTTACCCTTTAATGATGCATCTCCACCTGTAAAGTGAACTAGTTTACCAGTTCTCGTTCTACCTGTTAATCTATTTTCGTCGGTTTTACTTGGACCTTCAACTAATACTTCAACGATCCTATCTTGATACCTCTTACTTCTTTTTTCACCCACCTGATTTACTATTTCAACCAGTCTGTTAAACCTTTCGTGCTTTACATCTTCAGGAACTTGATCCTCATACTTTTCAGCTGGAGTTCCCGGCCTTTTTGAGTATATGAAGGTAAATGCTGAATCATATTCTACTTTTTTAACAACATCCAATGTCTCTTCAAAATCCTCCTCAGTCTCACCTGGAAACCCTACTATGATGTCTGTAGTTATAGCAACATCCTCTATTTTGCTTTTAATTTTTTCAACTAATTCTAAATATTGTTCCTTAGTATATTTTCTATTCATCTTCTGCAAAATCCTTGTACTGCCAGATTGAACAGGAAGATGAATATGCTCACAAACCTTTTCGCATTCCTTTATTGCATCTATGACATCATCAGTAAGATCCTTTGGATGGGATGTTGTAAATCTTATCCTTTCAATACCTTCAACTTCATTTACCATCCTTAATAGCTTTGCAAAACTCATATTATCAAGATCTTTACCGTAAGAATTTACATTTTGTCCAAGTAAAGTAACTTCTTTGTAGCCATCCTTAGCTAATTGTTTTATTTCATTAATAATAGCTTCTGGTTTTCTGCTTCTTTCTCTACCCCTTGTGTATGGAACTATGCAGTATGAACAGAAATTATTGCAGCCATGCATAATTGTAACAAAAGCCTTTATATCACTCTCACGATGAATTGGAAGCCCCTCTACTATTTCGCCTTCCTTTTCCCAAACCTCTAATATTGTTGTATCACTCTGCATCGCATTATTCAAGAGCTCTGGGAATCTATGAATATTAAATGTTCCAAATATTATATCTACATAAGGGAATTTCTTTTTTACAAGTTCACCTACTCCCTTTTGTTGCATCATACATCCGCCAATAGCTATAATAAGTTCTGGTTTTTTAGCCTTTAGAGCTTTGAGCTGCCCTAAATTTCCATAGGTTTTTGTCTCAGGATTTTCCCTAACTGCACAGGTATTCATTACAATAACATCAGCCTTTTCTTTATCATCTGTTTTTACATATCCCATTTTTTCAAGCATACCTGCAATTTTCTCAGAATCCTCTTCGTTCATCTGACATCCCATTGTTATAATGTGATAATACCTTTGTCTATTTAAACTCATATTTATTCCTCCCTGTGTAAGTTACGAATGTAATTATACTATTTCATCGATTGTTAATCAATACTTATTTTTGTTTACATAAAATTATTTATGTTTATTATTTTTTTCAAACCTTTCCTTTGACTCACGAACATATAAATTAAGTTTTTTAAGTCCGGATTTCCAGAGGAAAAGGATAAAGGCTATGAATAAAATAAAATATCCGTAAACTCTTGAAAAGAGTATATAATCATAAATTCCATGTAAAATAATCGGGATAACAAGTGACATTATTAAATATGTGCTACCTTTATCATTGGCAAATTTAGCTATAGAAAGGTAATAACCCATGCTTATTGCAAACAGCATGTGCCCTGGGACGGAGAATATCCCTCTAAAAATGCCTGTATATATAAAGTTCCTTTGATTTAGAACATATAAAAGATTTTCAGCTGTAGCAAATCCCAGGGAGGTAAATACGGAATAAATAATGCCATCTAACTTTTCATTATATTCATATATTTTAAATGCAATGTTATAAGTAACTAAAAATTTAAATAGCTCTTCTGTTAATCCTGCCACAACAAAGGCTACATAAAGAGGACTTTGATTAAAGCTCAATAAAAACTTTTCAACATAATAAACTGGAATAGTTGAAAAAAAGCCGAAGATAAAAAGCTTAAAAAGTATTTGAGCAGGTTCCCTATCATATCTATCCTTTTGATAAATAAAAATCAAGAGTGCAATCGTTGGTGCAAGAGCTATTGCAATCATGTTTAGCATACAATCACCTCAATTATAGAAAATTTCAATATAGATTCAGAATATTGCAATTTTTGTTGTTGCCTCGCAATAAATTTGCTATAATAATTAATGTCAGAAAATTTTAATATATCATTATTTTCTCCACAATTTATAATAATATTATGGGGGTATCTTTTATGGAATTTAGGTTATCAGAAAGAATGAATCATTTGAAAGCTTCTGAAATACGCGAGCTTTTAAAGCTAACTGAGGAACCTGATATTATATCCTTTGCTGGTGGTCTTCCTGCACCTGAACTTTTCCCAATAGAAGAAATGAAAGTCATATCTCATAAGGTTTTGAATGATGAAGGAAAAGCTGCACTTCAATACGGTCCTACCGAAGGTTATACTCCACTTAGAAAAATTATAGCTGAGCAAAGAATGAAGGCTGTTGGAGTTAATGCTACTTATGAAAATATACTAATTACTAACGGTTCACAACAAGGGTTAGATTTTACTGGTAGAGTTTTTCTTGATAAGGATGACATAGTAATCTGCGAAAGCCCAAGCTATTTAGGGGCTATTAATGCCTTTAAAGCATATATGCCTAAATTCGTTGAAATTCCTATGGATGATAACGGAATGATTATAGAAGAACTTGAAAAGGCATTAGAAAAGCATCCAAATGCAAAATTTATCTATACTATACCCGATTTTCAAAATCCTACTGGAAAAACCCTAAGTTTTGAAAGAAGAGTAAAAATGTTAGAACTTGCTGAAAAATATAATATTCCTATAATTGAGGACAATCCTTATGGTGAACTAAGATTTGAGGGCGACATGATTCCTTCCATTAAAAGTTTAGATAAAAAGGGACTTGTTATTTATCTTGGAACATTTTCTAAAACCTTCTGCCCAGGATTAAGACTCGGTTGGATATGTGCAGATAAAGATATTTTAAATAAGTATATTATTGTTAAGCAGGGTGCAGATTTGCAGTCAAGCTCAATATCACAAAGAGAAGCTGCAGCCTTTATGCAGGTTTATAATTTGGATGAGCATATTAATAAGATAAAAGAAGTATATAGAAGAAGAAGAGATTTAATGATTGATATGATCAAAAAAGAATTCCCAGAAAATATTAAGTATACCTATCCTAATGGTGGATTATTTACATGGGTTACTCTACCAGAAGGTATAGATGCTGCTGAACTACTAAAAATCGCATTGAGGGATAAGGTAGCCTTCGTGCCTGGTGGTTCCTTCTTCCCAAATGGTGGACATCCAAATCATTTTAGATTGAATTTCTCAAATATGCCAGAAGATAAAATAATTGAAGGAATAAAAAGATTGGGAAAGGTTTTGAAAGAAAATATATAATGGTTAAGGGCTGCAAAAGCAGCCCTTAAATCAATATCGTTGCAGCATTTATTATCTCCTCAAATCCCATATTGTAGTATAAATTAACTGCTCTTGTGTTATCATTTTCAACTTTTAAAAAAAGTTCCTTTATTCCATACTCCTTTGCCTTAGTTAATATTTCATTTAAAAAGAATTTTCCGTTTCCTTGCCCTCTATATTCTGGAATCACCCCAAAATTAATAAGATAATATCCTTCAGAACTTTTTATTATTTGTCCATATCCAATATCTTCTTCGTTGTATGTTAAGAAAAAACATAAATCTGAAATAAATTCTTTTTTTCTTTCTTCGCTTTTTACTTCCTCTAAAGATAATGCCTTTCTTTTTACATTTTCTCCAAATATACTATTTTGCAGAATAACTCTTTTATCTTCCTCTTTGTTGATGATCATGGTTCTTATCCTCAGATTATTCAAATTTGTTAATCGATTAATCGATTTAAATTTTGAAAGATCAATAATCATCAATTTATAGTCCTTTAGCAATTTAATATTGCACTCATGAATAAGTTTTTTTAATATTTCAATATTTCTATAATAAAATTCAATCCTATAACCACCTAAAAAATTATCTTGTAACTCTTTAATTATTTCATTAAAAGAAACGTTTGTTTCAAACGGAATAAAAAGTATTTCTCTTTTAAAATCATATTTTACAATTAAACCTATTATTTTGTTACTATCAACTATTTTAAAGCATCTTTTAGCCATCATATCTAATAATATGTTTCCATCATAATTGCTAAATATATCAAAGTCATAATCTATTGTTTTTAACAACAAAGCTTTTACTTTTGAATAATCTCTCCATCCTGCCTTTATAATTTTGACCATACCTGCTCCTTTCATCTTTTCTTACTAAAAAGTCTAGAAAAAAATCCCTTTTTTCTTTCCCTTTCATATCTTAATTTTTCTTTTAATTCCATTATTTCATAGGATTTTTGTTTTAGTTCCATTTTAAGCTTCATATTTTCGGTTAAAAGTAAATCCCTCTCTTTAGAATTTATATTTTGATTCAACTGATTTAACAATTCGTTTATTTCTCTAAATTTTTCTTCAAAAACAAGTAAAACATCATTAGAAGACTTGTTGATACCATTTATTACTTCCATTTTTCCAACACTTGTTACAGCGATTTCTTCATTAGCAGAAACATCTATGCTGCCTATTAGCTTTTTTATCTGTTGATTGCTGTATCCTTCCTCTTGATATTTTTTAATAAGCAAAAGTAAGTTTAGATCTCTTTCTTTAAATATTCTCCTTCCATTGACATCCCTTTCTATTTTTAAATCGAATTCCTTTTCATAGTACCTTACGGCAGATGGCCTATAACCAGTTTTTTCACATATTTCTTTAAAGGTATATGACCTTTCCATAAAATCACCCCATTTTAATATTTCTTCGATAAAGCAAATAATCCTTTATATAAATGGGGTTTTTTAGTCCAAAAATTTCACCAACAATCTACAAAATATATTCTTCAAGGTATTCTGGGATAACGCAAGATGTCGAACTTACTGTTTCCAGTATAGCCTTTAAATTCATAGCTGTTTCTATTTCACCATGGGTTATAAATACTTTTTTGTTGACTCCTTTATTAATTCCTTTATACCATTTTAAGAGACCTTGTAAATCGGCATGTCCAGAAAGACCAGGCATATTAATTATCTTTGCATTAACTGCAATTTCTTCACCAAATATTTTTACCTTTTTTGCCCCGTCTAAGATTCTTCGTCCTAATGTTCCTTCTGCCTGATAACCAACAAAAACAATCGCTGACTCCTTTTTCCACAGATTATATTTTAAATGATGTTTAATCCTCCCTGCCTCACACATTCCACTTGAGGAAATGATTACAACTCCGCTTTTATTGTTAAGCTCCATTGATTCTTCTTTTGTTTTTACAAAAGTTAAATTTTTAAATTCTAAAACATCATTATCAAAAGATAACATATTTAATGCCTCTTCATCATAACATTCCTTATGTTTTTTAAAAATCTCAGTTGCTTCTTCTGCTAAGGGACTATCAAGATATATTTGGATATTAATAAAATCTTTTCGCTTTTCAATATCAATATATTTATTTAAAAGATATAATATCTCCTGGGTTCTTCCTACTGCAAAGGATGGAATTATTACATTACCATTATTTTTTATAGTATTTAATATGATTGCATATAAGCTTTGAACCTCACTTGGAATAGAATGGAATCTATTTCCATAGGTAGACTCAATGATTAAGTAATCCGCATAATCTATATACTCATAATCTTTAATAATAGGTATATTTATGTTCCCTAAATCCCCAGAAAATACAATTTTCTTTGTAACACCATCATCTTTTATAAATAATTCTACAATTGATGAACCTAATAGATGCCCCGCATCCTTTAAATTTATATATATATCATTATCAATTCTTTGCACGTGGTTGTATGGAACTGCAACTAAATAGTCTTTTACTTTGTCTCCATCTTCTGCGGTATACAAAGGTTCTATTAATGGCAATCCCTTTCTTTGGCGTTTTTTGTTCTCATTTATGGCATCCATTTCTTGAATATGCCCACTATCAACTAACATTATTTTTGCAAGATCTTGAGTTGCAGAGGTGCAAAAAATCGATCCTTTAAAGCCTTTCTTTACAAGTAGTGGTAATCTTCCTGAATGGTCTATGTGGGCATGGGTTAAAATTACAAAGTCTATTTCCTCTGGATTAAATGGAAAATTGCTTTGATTGGTCTTTGATTCTTTACCTTGAAACAAACCACAGTCTACTAAAAATTTTCTTTCACTTGTTTCAATTAAATAGCAGGAACCTGTAACAGATTTAGCTGCCCCGCAAAATTTTATTTTTATCATAATATCCCCCTTAAAAAATTTATAAAAAAAGTATTGACATATCGTTAATACCATGATATATTATTACATGTCAGGTCGCTCTTATAAAGATTGTAACTGAATATGGCCCCTTGGTCAAGTGGTTAAGACATCGCCCTTTCACGGCGGTAACAGGGGTTCGAATCCCCTAGGGGTCACCATTAGGGCCTTTAGCTCAGCTGGCTAGAGCAACCGGCTCATAACCGGTCGGTCCGGGGTTCGAGTCCCTGAAGGCCCACCAATTTAATACGGCCAGATAGCTCAGTAGGTAGAGCAGGGGACTGAAAATCCCCGTGTCGCTGGTTCGATTCCGGCTCTGGCCACCAAAAAAGCAGCTTTTAAGCTGCTTTTTATTTTATCAAATAATTTTCAATAAATTTATTAATAAATTCTTCTCTTTTATCCTTTAACCTTATTTCTTTGTTTAGCTTTTTTAAATATTTTTCCTCGCTCCATTCCTTTCTTTTTAAGTATCTTTTCTTCCCCAGCTTCCAGAATCTATGAGGAATAATCAAATGTCCCAAAAATATCTCAAATTCATCCCTTGCAATTTTTCTAATTTCATCGTAAGCAAAAATTAAGTCCTTTGCTATCTCAAAGTTCCATTCAATATAACTTTTATTCATTATTCTTCTTATAAACTTTGCCAAATCATATATAGGAAGATCATATATAACGCTGTCTAAATCAATAAGAAACATCTTACCATTATTATTGATTAAAAGATTTTGATAATAAAAACTATCATGACAAATTAATCTTTCATTTTTGGCCTTTTCACAAAGTCTTTTATAGGATTCCTTGCTAAATATTTGAAGCGCTTTATCGCAAAGCTTTAAATTGAAATCTATTAATTTATAATACTCCTCATCAAAATACGTTTTTAAGATTTTACTTGTAATAATACTCTTAAATTTTAAAAGGTCCTTTTTTATACTCAAAACTTTCTTTTCCCATTTGTTATAATTGCTTTTTATTTTAAATGAATTTATATGAAAGCCCTTCGATTTATTATGAAAGTCTGCCAAAAAAGCACAAGCCTGTTTTAAAACATTTATATCTTTAAAATCACACTCAGAACCTTCTATCCAACTGGTCAGATAATAATATCTTTTATTATATTTTATAACATCTTTTCCATCCACCGTTTTAATATAATCGGCCACCCCGTCAAAACCATTGTCCTTTAAAAATCTTGTTAAGTGATATCCTATTGAAGCTTTTTTATCATTATGTTTAAATTCCTTTAAGCAATAAATAGACCTTTCTGTATTTACTTTAAAGGCACTTCTTACCTTTTCTACTGATGTTGGGGTAATATTATAATGGTTTAATAGTATTGTATTTATTTTTTTTAGATATTCATCTGTTATATATTTGTTAAGTTCTGATATTCTTTTTTTCATAAAAAGCACCTTGAAATATTCTTTTATATGATTATATTTTTATTATTTGTTTTTTATACATTTATCAGTTATGATAATATTACTTATGATTATTTAAAAAACTATATGCATTAATACATTGAATAGCTGTCCCTATCCATAGACATTCTTCATCGATATCAAAATAGCTTCCATGGGCAGGATTTACAATGCCCTTCAACTCATTCCTACAGCCTAATTTATAATATAATCCGGGCACTATTTTAGTATAATATGCAAAATCCTCTACCCCCATACCTGGTTTTGGAAGTTCAATAACCCTTATCTTATCCAGTTCACTAAGTTCCTTTATAAATGTGTTATAAAGTTTATCATCGTTCGAAAAAGAAGGGTAACTCTCTTTTAAGTCTAATGTGACTCTGGCTCTATACATATTGGCAGTCATTTTTACAATTTCTTCTACTCTTTTTAGGACAAAACTTCTGACATCATCACCTAAAGTTCTTATAATACCCTCTAATTCAACCCTTCTTGCCACTGCATTTGCCGCTGTTCCTCCACTTATTTTTCCAACAGTTATTACAGCCGAATCTGTTGCTGCAATCTCCCTTGAAATTATAGATTGCAAATTATCTATAATTTTTGCTGCAATTAAGATGCTATCAATTCCATCTTGGGGATATGCACCATGGGAACCTTTACCTTCAACAATAATTTTAAAAGGATTCGACGCAGCTGCAACTATTCCCTTTTTTACACCAATAGTCCCAACATCCAAAGTTTCGTCAATATGTAAAGCATATATTGCCTTTACATCCTTTAACGCTCCAAATTCAATCATATCCCTTGCCCCACCGTCAGTTTCTTCTGCCGGTTGGAATATAAGCCTAACCCTTCCCCCTAAGTTATCTTCATATTTTTTTAAAATAATTGCTGCACCTATCTGGATTGCTGTGTGGGCATCGTGACCACAGGCGTGCATAAGACCTGGTTTTAATGATTTATATGAAACATCTTTTAAGTCCTCAATTTCAAGGGCATCCATATCCGCACGTAATGCAACTATATTTTCACCTTCCCCTATCTCAGCAACAATTCCACAATTATCGTATCTTTTGTATTTAATTCCATAATCTTTTAAATATGACTCAACAAGTCCTGCTGTAAATTTTAAATCTCTATCAATCTCTGGGTTTTTGTGTAATTCCCTCCTTATAAATACAAGTTCCCTTTGAATGCTTTTTGCTTCATTAAAAAAATTAATCATAAAAAACTGCCTCCTCCGAAAAAGAAAGATTATTATCTTCAATTTTTACTTTTATTCCAATTGGAATAGTGATTTTTATCTTTCCATGTCCGGCTTCCAATCCATAATAAACAGGAATTTTAATTTCTCTGAAAAAGTTCATTAAAACTTGATGTAGGGTAAAGCTTTTTTCATCAAGAGATTCACAGTTTGTAAATTGTCCAATTATTATTGCTTTTAGTTTATCAAATATACCGGCATATTTCAATGTTTGGAGCATTCTATCGATTTTATAAGGTTCTTCGTTTATATCCTCAATAAACAAAACCTTATCTTTAAAATCAATATTATATTTTGTTCCAATGAGGGAAACTAATACCGAAAGATTACCTCCAATTATAACTCCTTCTGCTTGTCCAGGATTTATACATTTTAAATTTATTTTATACCTTCTTATATTCCCTTGTAAACTTTCTAATAGCATTTTCAAATTAATATCGTTAAAAAGATCACCTGTTGCCACCATCGGTCCGTGAAAGCAAATACATTTTGTTTTATTATAAATAACATTCAAAAGTGCGGTAATATCGCTGTATCCGACGAATATCTTTGGATTATTTCTAACGCCGTTCCAATCGATTTTATCCAGCAATCTTATTGAACCATATCCTCCCCTTAGGCAAAAAATTGCATCGATATCCCTTCTTTTAAAAAAAGTATTAAAATCATCTGCCCTCAAATAGTCATCTCCTGCAAGAAAGCCCTCCCTTGCAAAGCAGCTTTTCCCTAATTCAATTTCAAACCCCAAATTTCTAAGGACTTTAACTCCCTCCATAAATAAATCTTGATTATAGCAAGGACTTGCTGGAGCTATAATTCCAATTTTATCCCCCTTATTTAACTTTTTAGGCTTCATATATCCTCCCTATTTAATTAATTCTTTATAAATATTTTCCTCAATTTCATAAAGCAAAGGGACATCATTAAAACAGGAAACGCTCTTTATAATTCTATAGGCTGCCTTTAGATTTTTCTCCTTTATATAGATATATGCTAAGTTTAGAAAGCTATTATTATAATTGTTATTTAACTCAATGGACTTTTTTAGGCATTCCTTGGCATTATCAAGTTTGTTAATTTCAATATATGCAGTTCCAAGATTATAATATAGCAAATAGTGTTTTAAACCAAGTTTTTCAGCTTTTAAAAACTTTTCTATGGCCTCTGAATACTTTCCTTCTGCACAATAACATAATCCCAAGTAATAATAATACTTTTTCTTGTTCAAAAAATAAGTTTTCATAGCCAAAACCTTTGCTTCATTCAATTTTTTATCTGAAATTAATTTTACTATTTTCTCATCCATTAATATAAAACCTCCCTATAGGCTTTTTTAGTAATTATTTACCTATAAGGAGGTTTTTATTCAAATTTTATCTTCCTCTCAAATTATTAGCGATTTGCCACATCTCGTCTGCTGATTTTACAGTTCTAGCACTTAATTCAAAGGCCCTTTGTGTAACTAACATGTTAGTAAGCTCCTTAGTTATATCTGCATTTGATGCTTCTAAAAAGCCTTGCCTTAAATGAAATTTTTCCAAAGCTTCAACATTATCAGCTGAATAAACATTTTCACCCTTTGAAACAATTGCATCCTGTCCGATTATTCTATAAAGGTTAATTTTGCCTACTAATTCTTCCTCATCATTATTTATTTTAAATATATTCCCATCGTGGCTAATCCTAATTCTATCGTTATCTGATAAATTGTTATTATAATTTTCTATATTTAAAATTAAACCTGATGAATGAACAAAGTTACCATCTGCATCTATTTTAAAGGCTCCATCCCTTGTATAAAAATTTCTTCCTTCATTATCCACCAATCTAAAATATCCTTCCCCTTCTATAGCTAAATCAGTTTTTCTTCCTGTCTCCTTTAGAATTCCTTGTGAAAAATCCCTGACAATACGTTCACCTTTTGTCCCGCTTCCAACGGAGAGGTTATCTTTATAATCAGAAGTTATTGGAACTCCTAACCTATTTACGCTCTCATTTAGAATATCTAAAAAGGCTACATCCACCCTCTTATATCCATTTGTATCTACATTAGCTATGTTATTCGATATGGCATCTATTCTATTTTGATTTGATATTAACCCCGATTTACCGTTCCATAAAACCCTTAGCATGCTACTCACCTACTTATTTAATACTCCCAATTTCATTAACCGTTTTATTCAGCGTTTCATCTAATGATTGAATAACCTTCTGATTCGATTCATAGCTTCTCATTATACTAATCATTTCCGTAATGACTTCTATTGCATCTACATTGGATTTTTCAAGATATCCTTGCTTTATATGAGCATTTACTGCTTTTCCTTCTGATGCTGCTATAAACACACCTTCTTTATCCTTTTTAAGGCTTGCTTTATCTTCAAAATCAACAATCATTAATTTTAATTGGTTAACATCTATATTATCCGTGTTAACCCTTATAGGTTTATTATCAGCACCCAGCACATACAAGCCAGATGAATGCTTTAAAAATCCCCTTTCGTCTATTAAAAATCTACCATCTCGGGTATATCTTTTTTCATTGTTTTCATTTGTTAATACAAAAAATCCATTCCCATCTATCGCAAAATCTAAATTCCTATCCGTTTTTTCTAAAACTCCTTGTCCAAAATCAACAACCGTATCAGCTATCCCAACTCCAAGCTCTAAGCTCCCAATGTTTCTTTTAAAGTTCTTATTCCCAATTTGTTTATCCTTATTTTGGACAATCATCTCCTCAAAGGATTTTAAAACCACCTTTTGCTTTTTATATCCAGGAGTATTTATATTAGAAACATTGTTACTCAAATTTTCACTTTGAATTTGCCTTGTGATCATGCCTGAGGCAGCAGTATATAATCCCCTTAACATAAGAATCCCTCACTTTTTATCATTTTCAAAGTAAGCCTTTATCTCATCAGGATATCTCATTCCAAGTTCCCTTGCCATGATTTCTATCTTTTCTTTTGAAATATTAGTAGGTCTATAAAAGGTATAAAGTATACCTGATATAATTAATCCAATTCCTAGTCCCAAAACAAATCTGCTATCTAATATTATATCATAAATTGCTTTCCAATTTATTTTCTTGCCTTCATTAAACCAAGCCTTAATAGAACCTCACCCTTTCCTAAATTTAGTTTTGAACTAATCTCGTCTACTGTTAAACCAGCCAGTGTCATTTCATAAATTTTGTCATTGATATCCTTTCCGTCCATTTCATTTGTTTCTACAGCTTTAGCATCTTTAATGGTTGTCTTTTCCTCTTTAATTTCATCCTTTTTTAGATTTTCTATTTCTTCACCTAAAGAAATTAAAGAAAGCTCAACATTTTCAATTCTATCTAGAATTTCCATCAGGGTTTCTTTAATTTCCTTTAAAGCTAATTTATTTTCCTCATAATATAATTTTTCAGAAATTATATTTTCAAAGTCCATTATTGGATTTATTCCCATTATTTCCTTAGGTTTTAATTTTTTTATCAAAAAACTTAAATAAATAAATAGTAGACCTAATATAATTAGGATAAAATTCATTACTATTCCTCCAATATATATTTAAGTCTTTTTAAATTTTCCCTTAGGCGGATAATAGCTCTACTATGAAGCTGTGATACCCTGGATTCCGACACCTCCAAAATCTTCCCTATCTCCTTTAAAGTAAGTTTTTCAAAATAATATAGATTTAAAATCAATTTATCCTTCTCTGGAAGCATTGAAATAGCTTCCCGCAAAATCTTAAGCCTTTCTTCATTTTCTACAATGGTCTCAGGGTGTGGGCTGTTTGCATCCTCAACAAAATCCTTAACCTGCATGTCCTCTTCATCTGATTTAAAAAATATTTCCTCTAAGGATACTAAAGATACATAATTTACATAGGATTCTATAGTTTTAAGTTCCTCTTCAGAAATATTTAATTTATCAGCTAGCTCTTTGTCTGTTGGCTCTCTGTTAAGACTAGATTCTAATTCTTCCCTTGCCTGATTAAGGAGGGAAAGTTTTGAAACTGCACTTTTTGGTATCCAACTTATCTTTCTAAGTTCATCAATGATTGCCCCTTTAATTCTTAAGGTGGCATAGGTTTCAAACTTTATTCCCTTTGTTGGATCAAACTTTTCAATAGCATCGATTAGTCCTATAATCCCATAGCTTACAAGATCCTCGAACTCAACTCCAGGAGGCTTTCCTGCAACAAGGCGAGAAGCTATATATTTTACATAGGGAAGATACCTTAAAATCATTTCCTCTCTTTCATCGAATTGTTTATAACATTTCATTATTTCACCTCTATTTCAAGAGCTTAAGTTGTTCCCTCATTTTATTAAATATAAACTTTATTATACTATCCCTTGTCTTTTCGTCGATGTTTTCATATTTTAAGGCAAGCTTAAAATTTTTATTATCAACATCCTCAGTTCTTACAACCGAAGCCAAAATCATAACTTCATGGGGGATAGTTAATAAAAGCAATACATTATTCCCTGATGGTGCCTTCTCCTTTGTTAAGATTTTTATTCCTCCCCCGCTGATATCTACCGTTAAACCTTTTTGTAATTGTTTGTAATATAAAGCTGGAACATCCTTTAAATCGAAAAATCTTTTATCCTGAGGCAATATAGAATACTTAATTTCCATAGTAATTGGAAGCCTAAAGTATTCTCTTCTTTGAACCTTTTCAATCACTTCTGGTAAACTTAAAACAAGCATCTCGATGTTGTTTTCTCTTTTTTTACCTAAAATTATAGCTCTACATTTAGTAACGTCCTTTTCGTTTGGAACATAAAATTCAATAACTCTACCATGATGAGCTATAAAATATCTATTACCAGCAACGGGAACATCTATTAATAAGAAATTCTCGTTAATATCTTGAATTTTGCTGACAAAGGTTATTCCATCCTGGATAACATCAATTTTTTGTCCAATTTTAAGGTTTACATTTAGTCCATTCATGAACCTAACCCCATCCTTCCGAAAAGTTTAAAAAATACATCTTTAATTGTATTGTTTTTATTTTCCTTTTCAAGTCCTATAACATCTGAAGCTATCTTCATTATGCACATACTAGCCTCAGTTTTAGGAAAACTAATTAGATATGGTCTTTGTTCAATAATGGATATAGGAACTTTTTTATCTTCGAATAAAAATCCCCTATAGTTTATCTTTGACTTCAAAAACACATTAACAGTATTGCTTAACTTTTCGAAGGTTTCTCGTGCTTCCTTTATATTTTTTACTTTATTTATAACAACGTTTATATTAGCATCTTGAAATTTATTCTTTATTATTTTAATTAAACTATAGGCATCTGTTAATGCCGTAGGTTCCGGAGTTGTTATTACAATAACTTCATCTGAAATTGCAACAAAGTTTAGTATAGTTTTTGAAACTCCTGCTCCCGTATCAACAATTAAAATATCAATATCATCTAATTTTTCAAATTCTTTAATTAATCTCGCTCTTTGTTCTTCATTCAAATCAACAATATCCTTAAGTCCGGAACCACCTGGTATTATTTTAACACCTTCTTGAGTCAACTCAATTATTTCATTGATATTTTTGTTATTAAAAACTAAATCAAACAAACTATATTTTGATTTTACTCCATACATAATGTCCACATTTGCCATTCCTATATCAGCATCAAGTATTGCAACTTTAAGTCCCCTTAATTTCAATGCTACTGCCAAATTTACAACAAAGCTTGACTTGCCAACTCCGCCTTTACCACTTGTTACGGTTATTACTCGGAATTTATTTTTCTTTTGTGTTGTTTTGTCATTAACAAGCCTTCTTAATTTTTCTGCCTGATCCATAATTTATTCCCCCAAAACAAGCTTAATGAGTTTATCAGAGTTGGCTTCTTCAATATCATCTGGAACATTTTGTCCAACAGTAATATAAGAAATTGGTTTTTTGCTGTAATAAGCTGCTGTTAGGATACTACCATAAATATCAGTTTCATCAAGCTTGGTTAAGATGATATTGTTATAATCAAGCATTTTATAATTTTCTATGATAGATTTTATATCCCTTTGTTTTGTTGTTACACTAAGAACAAGGCTTATTTTATCTGGCTTTATTTCTTCGATAAATTTTTTGGTTTCTGCTATTTGCATAGCATTTTTACTACTTCTTCCAGTTGTATCAACTAATATTATATCACATTCCTTCATCTGGTTTAAAACATTTGGAATATCTTTAATAGAATATATTACACCAAAAGGAATATTTAATATTTCCGCATAGGCTTTTAACTGCTCAACGGCTCCAATTCTATAGGTATCTATAGTAATAAGTCCAACTTTTTTGTTCCTATATAAAGAATATAAACTTGCAAGCTTTGCTACAGTTGTCGTTTTTCCAACACCAGTTGGTCCGACAAAAGCCTGAACTCTTGAATCAGTTTTATCATCCTCTTTAAGTAATTCCCTGGTATACTTAATTAGCAATTTTTCTAGATTTTTAGCATTTATTTTACCGTCACCATTTTCTTTTTTAATAGATTCAATTATATTCTCTATAATTTCCTCAGGGACATCATTATTCAATAGATTTTCCTTTATCCTTATTTTTTGTGATTTTTTCGTTCCTTTTGTTTCTTTGTTGTTTTTAACTAAATTCTCTACCATATTTTTTAGTTCTGCTATTTCCTTTTCAATATCACTTGAAACAGCATGTTTTGAACTCTTTTTATCCTTATCATCAGCTGCTGCTGTAACCTCTATTTTTTTAGGCTTAAAAAATCCTAAAAAGCCTTTTTGCCTAATTTTTCTTTGACTAACAATAACGGCATCATTTCCAAGTTCATATCTTATCTTCACCATTGCCTCCTGCATATTATCTACTATATATCTTTTTACAATCATATGCTCACCATCCCTAATGACTCAATCTGAACGTCTGCAGGAATTTCATTCATCGATAAAACGAATAAATTAGGAAATACGAGTTCGGTCATCCTTCTAAAGGCTGGTCTTATTTTAGGAGAACATAAAATTACAGGTTGACCATTATAAAAGTCGCTAATCTCCATCAATCTCTGAACTGCCTCAAATATCCTCCTTGTAGTATCAGGATCCAAGGCTGGATATGATCCTTGGAAAGACTTTTGAATATTATCTGAAATAAGCTGCTCAAGGGACGGATGCAAAGTTAAAAGCCTTATCGTGTTATTTTCATCTACAAGATTTTTGCATATAGTTCTTCCAAGGGAAATCCTTACGTATTCAGTTAAAAGTTCTATGTCCCTTGTGTTTACAGCGTGATCAGCCAATGTTTCAAGTATAGTAACAAGATCCCTAATTGGCACTCTTTCCTTTAAAAGATTTTGAAGAACCTTTTGAACCTCACCTATAGATAAAAGTCCAGGTATCAATTCCTCAACAACTGCACTATAATTTTCCTTTATATTATCAATAATCATTTTAACTTCCTGTCTTCCTAAAAGCTCATGGGCATGTTTTTTAATAATTTCAGTAAGATGAGTTACTAAAACAGTCGTAGGATCCACTACTGTTATTCCTAAAATTTCAGCCTCTTCCTTTCTATTGTCAGGAATCCAAACTGCAGGTAAACCAAAGGTTGGGTCAACAGTTTTGATTCCTTCAATTGGAATTCCATCCCCTAATACATCTATTGCAAGATAATGATTAACTAATATTTCTCCCTTTCCAACGACTGTCCCTTTTATTTTGATAGCATATTCGTTTGTTGCAAGCTGAAGATTATCCCTGATTCTTATAGGCTGAACGATTATTCCCATTTCAAGGGCAAGTTGCCTTCTAACGCCTGCTATTCTATCTAAAAGATCTCCTCCCGATGAAACATCTGCAAGGGGTATTAGTCCATACCCTATCTCTATTTCTAAAGGCTCTACATTAAGATATTGCATAACGTTTTCCGGTTCTCTTTTTTCAGGTTTTATATCTTCAATTTTAGTTTCTAAATTCATCTCACCTTTACTATCTTTTGTTAGGACATATGATGAAAAACCGCAAGCTGCAGATAGCGATAGAAAGAGTAAATTAGGTAATGATGGGATTAACCCTAAAATCGCTAAAATTGCACTGGCAATACCTAAAACCTTAGGGTATGAAGTAAATTGCCCTGCAAGTTCCTTACCAAGGGTTGAATCCCCTGCTGATCTTGTAACAATAATACCTGATGCTGTTGAAATTAAAAGGGCAGGAATCTGACTTACAAGACCATCACCTACGGTTAAAAGAGCATATTTTTTCAACGCATCAAAGGCAGATAAACCTCCAAAAATACTTCCTATTAAAACACCACCGATAATATTAATTAAAACAATAACAACACCAGCTATGGCATCACCTTTAACGAATTTGCTGGCACCATCCATAGCCCCGTAAAAATCTGCCTCTTGCTGTAATTTTTTTCTTCGCTGTTTTGCCTCTTCTTCTGTTATAATGCCTGCGTTTAAGTCTGCATCTATGCTCATTTGTTTTCCTGGCATAGCATCAAGTGTAAATCTTGCTGCAACTTCAGCAACTCTGCCTGCACCATTGGTGATAACTACAAATTGAATAACAACTATGATTATAAAAAGAATGAATCCTACAACGTAATTACCACCAACAACAAAGTTACCAAAGGCTTCAATTATTTGTCCCGCTTGTCCTTGTCCAAGAATTAATCTTGTCGAGGAGATATTAAGTCCTAATCTAAAAAGAGTCGTAATTAGTAGTAGGGTTGGAAAAACAGAAAACTCCAGAACTTCGGTTGTAAACATAGTTAAAAGCAAAATTACTAAACTTATCGACATGTTTAGAGCAAGAAATATGTCAAGAAGCCATGTTGGCAGTGGAATAATTATCATTAAAACTATTAAAATAATTACAAAGGCTATTAAAACATCTATATTTGCCTTTAAATTCTTTTCCTTGAACATCTAGCCATCACATCCCTCTAATACTGTAAACATATGCTATAATTTCAGCAACTGCTTGATAAAGCTCAACTGGAACCGTTTCGTTTATTTCTACTTTATAATATAAAGTTCGTGCCAAAATTTTATTTTCAACTATGGGAACATCGCTTTCCTTTGCAATATCTTTAATTTTTTTTGCGATAAGATCCGCACCCTTTGCAACAACTATTGGTGCAAAATCCTTATTCCTTTCATATTTTATTGCAACAGCAAAATGAGTTGGATTAGTTACGACTACCGTTGCCTTTGGGATCTCATGCATCATTCTCTTCATTGCCATTTCCCTTTGCTTTTGTCTTATTCGAGATTTAATTTGTGGATCCCCTTCAGTTTGTTTTAATTCCTCCTTAACCTCCTGTTTTGTCATCATCAAATCCTTTTTAAGTTGTCTTTTTTGAAATATAAAATCAGCAACTCCAACAATTATTAAAAATACAACTAGTCTTGTCATTTGTTTATCAGTAATACTCTTTACAAAAGGATAAATTCCAAAGGGATTCAAATCGCTGGTCTTTAATATTTCAAATAGGTTGTTTCTCAAATAGCTAAAGGTTAAATACATAATAATTATAATTTTAAGCATTGACTTAATAAGTTCAACAATGGATCTTTTAGAAAACAATCTTTTAAATCCGTTCAATGGATTTAGTTTGTCAAAACCAAACTTCAAATTTTCTGTTGTAAATAAAAAACCAATTTGAAGGATATTGGCTAAAATTCCAAGAACCATTATTGTAAGCAAAAAAGGAAGTGCAACTATTGATGCATTCTTTAAAACATATAAGGCTATAATCTTAACTTGCTGAATACTCATATCTTCCTTTGTTATCAGATTAAATGTCTCTATTAAAAATTTTCTTCCATTCAAATATAAGCTTTGTCCAAACACCAAAAACAAAAACATAACGCCAAGAAGAACAATGGATGAAGTTAAATCGATGCTCTTTGCCACCTGCCCCTTTTTCCTTGCATCCTGCAACTTCTTTGGGCTTGCTTCTTCAGTTTTATCCTCCGATGCCATCAGAACTATAAAAGGCAGAGTGTTAAAAAGTTTTACTAAATCCCCTGATAAACTTTCAAATAGTTTTATATATATATGGGTTAGCCCCGGTAAAATCACAGATACTGCAAATAAGCCGACAAGGGTTTTTACTGGCAAACTTAAAAGAAATATATTTATTTGTGGAACAGCTCTATTTATAAGTCCTAAAGTAAAATCAGTTAGAAAAACCACTATAACAACTGGAGCTGCAAGTTGCATCGCAATATAAAAGCTTTTAGCAAATACATCTAAAATTACAATAAAGATATTGGAATTAATCTTTAAAATTCCTAAGGGAACCACTTCAAAACTTTTTATTATTGCCGATAATAATATATGATGAAAATTTAAAGTTACAAATATAACTATTGCAAACCAGTTAAAAAACCTCTCAAGGGGTGTGGAACTTCCTGAAGTTGATGGGTCAAAGTATTGCGACATTGAAAAACCTACATTAAAATCCATTATTTGTGCTGAAACTCTTATGGCATTAAATATCAAAGTAGATATATACCCTATTGAAACTCCAATAGCTATTTCTCTAAATATAAAAAACACAAGATCAAAATTATTATTTATAAATTGATAGGTTGGAATTTTAATATTTGCTGTAACCAATAAGGATAATATTAAAGAAAGTCCCATCTTAACTATTGTTGGAATTTGCCTTATTGAAAAAATAGGTGATGACATAAGCATTGCAATTATCCTTACTGAAGCTAAAAATAGAATCAAAAATTCATTCATAGAATATACCACCTATTTTACAATTAAAATTATATTGCTAAGCATAGTTTGAATAAATTGAATTAAAGTTTTTAGCATCCAAGAACCTAAAACTAAAAAGACGACAATTACAGTTATTACCTTGGGAACAAAGGTTAATGTTTGTTCCTGTATTTGAGTTGCAGCTTGAAATATGCTGACCAAAAGTCCTACAGCCATTGATGCAATTAAAACAGGTGCTGCAATCATAAGAGCCACCGTCATAGCCTGTTTGCCGATTGCAAGGGCAAAGGATAAACTCATAAGATCACTCCTACATAAAGCTTTGGATTAAAGATTTAACAACTAAATGCCATCCGTCCGCTAAAACAAACAAAAGTATTTTAAAGGGAAGAGAAATAGTAACCGGCGGAAGCATAAACATTCCCATCGACATCAAAATACTTGCCACAACCATATCTATAACAATAAAAGGAACGAAGATCATAAATCCCATCTGAAAGGCTGTCTTAAGTTCACTTATAACAAAGGCAGGAATAAGAATTTTAAAGGGAACATCATATCGGTCCTTTGGCTTTTCAATGTTAGCTGCATTATAAAATAAAGCAAGATCCTTTTCCCTGGTTTGCTTTAACATAAAATCCTTTAATGGCTTACTGCCAATTTCTATAGCCTGCTGCTGTGAAATTTGACCCTTTATATATGGCTGAATAGCTTCATTGTTTATTTTATTATAAACTGGAGCCATGATAAAAAAAGTCATAAATAAAGCAAGTCCAATTAAAACCTGATTAGGTGGAGATTGTTGGGTGGACAATGCATTTCTTATAAACCCAAGAACTACAATTATCCTTGTAAAGCTTGTCATCAGAAGAACTATTGCTGGAATAAATGTTAAAGAAGTCAACAAAATCAATAATTTTATATTATCCACATATTCCTTAGGATTTTTAGCTGAATCTATTGAAATATTAACTTTTGGGATTGGAATGTTTGGTGTTGCAGCAAAGGCTATTCCAATCGTAGCTATGAAAATTAGTAAAACTATTAGAAAAACTCTATTGAACCTTTTCATTCTTCATCTTCCTTCTAATTAGATTAAAATCGAAGCCCTCTAAATTATTTTTGTAAACCTCTAAGTCATCTTGGCTAAGTTCTAATAGTATTTTTACATCATTTTGAGTATTTGAAATTATATAGGGCTTTCCAGCAATTGAAACAACAGACAAAAATGAATTTTGGCTAAGGGGGACCCTCTCATATACTTTAATTAACCTACCACTTCCTAATTTATTTAAATATCTTCCCCCATATTTTGCCGATAAAATGATTAAAAATATAATCATTGGAAGAAATATTACCAGTTTGACGACAGCAAATAAAGTTTCTGAATTCATTATTAAATCACCTACTGTATTATGATATCATAAAAGTAAACATTAGTTATTTGCCCTGATGTTAATTTAGAATTGATTTTACCTATAAGTTCCTTTCTTATATTTTCAAGTTTTATTCCATCAAATTCTGTAGACTTTTTTAATCTAATCGTAGTTATAACTAAATCCCTGATTTGAGGCATTTTGTCTTTAAGTTCCGTTTCAATCTTTGTATCTGTATAGGCTAAAAATATTTTTGCCTTTATATATACCCTAATATCTTCATCAGCAAGATTAACAACAAATTCATCCATTGCCATAGTTTTCTCTGGCTTTGGCTTAGGAGTTGCATTTTGGTTTTTTGTCATAAACATATAACCTAAGAAAACTCCAGCTGCAATTAAAAGAACAAGTAAAATTATGATAATTATCATTAGTTTTGAAACACCTTTATTTTCTGCCATATCAGTTCGCTCCTTTTTGCTTAGTAACAATTAAAATATTAACCCTTCTATTTTTTTGCCTTCCCTCAGGCGTTGCATTAGATGCAATTGGGCGGTATTCCCCAGCACCAACAGCAGTTATCTTTTCCGGCTTAATACCTTGTTTTTCCACTAAGAACCTAACTACTTTGACTGCTCTGTCTGCTGAAAGCTCCCAATTACTTTGATAATATCCTCTATTGATTGGAACATTATCCGTATGCCCCTCTACAACTATTTCATTTTCAAACATCCTCAAAAGCTGAGCAATCTTCGAAAGCAATGGAATGCTTTCAGGTTTTATATCTGCTTTACCTGAGTCGAACAATATTTTTTCTTGAAGTTCTATTACAACTCCCCGTATATCTTCCCTTATCGTAATTTTAGCTTCAAGTTTGTTATTTTTGACAAACTCTTGAACCTTTCTATATATCCTTTCAGTTTCGCCCCTTTGAACATCCAATTCAACCTTTCCCGTTTGTCTTTCCTTATCTTTAGTTTCTATTCCTGGATTTGTGTTAACTGGAACAGGTCCTAAATTACCTCCGCTGGTTATAGTATTAACATTACCTCCAAAGGCTTTAGCAAGTGAAAACACAATTGTTCTAAACTTAATAGTATCCATAGTAGAAAAGGCATAGAGCAAAACGAAAAAGCAAAGAAGCAGCGTCATCATGTCAGCATAGGTTGTAAGCCATTCTCCAGCATTTATTTCACTTTTTTTAAAACGTCTTCTACTCATTTGATACCACCGCACCCTTTTCAACATTTTGTTTTAACATCGCCAATCTTTCTTCGGGTGCTAAATAAGTCTTAAGTTTATCTTCCACTATTCTTGGATTTACACCCGATTGAATCGCTAAAACTCCTTCTATCATCATTTCTCTTCTTCCTATTTCCTCATTGCTTTTATTTTCAAGTTTTGTTGCCAAAGGAGTAAAGAATAGGTTTGCCAACAAAGACCCATAGAAGGAGGTTATCAGGGCCACCGCCATCGATGGCCCAAGAGTTGACTGATCCTGCAAATTCTTTAGCATTTGTATAAGCCCAACCAATGTTCCTATCATACCAAAGGCTGGAGCCAATGCTCCCCATAGTTTAAAAAAGGAAATAACACTTTGGTGTCTTTTCTCCATCTCAGATATTTCAAGTTCCATAATTTCTCTTATAATCTCTGGCTCGATTCCATCTACCACCATTTGTATTCCATTTTTTAAAAATTCATCTTGAATGTTTTGAACTTCATCCTCTAGTGATAATAATCCCTCTTTACGTGCTTTTTTTGATAATTCAACAAATCTTTCTATAAGCTCCGATGCAGGGACTTGTTTATCAACAAAAGCATTTCTGATTGCTGTAGGCACTTTTTTTATAGTTGACATAGGAACTGCTATCATAACCGCAAAAAAGGATCCAAAAACTGTTATAAAAAGAGAGGCAATATCCCAAAAGGTTAAAAGTCCATCCTTTATCGAGGCCTGTCCTGAAATCATACCATATAAAACTACAAAAAACCCTAAAACCAATCCTAGCGCTGTTGATAAGTCACTTTTTTTCATTTTATTACCTCCGGTAGATTCCACATGAATTTTCTTTTAAAGGCAATAATTTTTTCGATTATCTCCTCTGGAGATTCTTTAACTACATATTTTTTTCCGTTTATTGTTGTTATTACTGTATCAGGAGTTATCTCTATTTTTTCAATAAGTTCTGAATTCAAATAAAAAGCAACGTTATTAAAGCCTGTAAGTTTAATCATATGCTACTCCCCATTATCTCTTTAGATTTAAAAGCTCTTGAAGCATTTCATCTGATGTTGTTATTGTCCTTGAATTTGCCTGAAAGGCTCTGCTTGTTACTATCATTTCTGTAAATTGTTCTGCAAGATCAACATTGGACATTTCTAAAAGTCCTTGTCTTACTGTTCCAAATCCTGAGGATGCTGGAAGTCCTATAGAAGGTGCACCTGAATTGGCTGTATTTCTATAAGTATTTCCTCCAAGCTTTTCAAGCCCTGCAGGATTTTGAAAACTTGCAAGGGCAACCTTACCTATAACCACTGTTTTATCGCCATATATACCTTTAATAGTCCCATCCTTATCTATTGAAAAGCTTAAAAGCTTTTGTTTTGTTCCATTTTCATCTAATGCTTCAAAGGGAATTACTATACTTTTAAGTTCTGTAATATTAGGTGAATTTTCTGCACTTATTTCAGGTTCATAGGCTGGTTCGTCTACGTTTACTGTTGGAGGATTTGCTGGATCATAAACATCAGCTAAAAAGGCTGTATTATATGAACCTAAAACATGAAATCCTTCTGAAGTTACAAGGCTTCCATTAGCATCTAAAGTAAAGGCTCCATCCCTTGTAAATCTGTATTCTATTCCATCAGAAATCACAAAGAATCCATTTCCTTCTATTGCAAGGTCAGTTGCCCTTCCTGTTGTCGAAAGAGCACCTTGATTCATGTTTGTATCGATACTTGCTATTGCAACACCAAGGCCTGCCTGCTTTGGATTTGAACCTCCTAAATTTTGTGTTGGAGCTGAAGCATTTTCTAAAGTTTGGCTTAATATATCCTTAAAAGTTACCCTTTGTGCTTTAAAGGCAGTTGTATTTACATTTGCTATATTATTACCAATAACGTCCATCTTTATTTGATTTGACTTCATTCCGCTAACACCAGAATTTAATGATCTTAACATATTACTCCTCCTTTTAATAGTCGCTTCTGTCCTTCCACGACTAGGCCTCCCTTTCGGGTCCAGCCTAAAGTATTATGGCACTATCGATATTGGTAAATACATTTTCCTTTAAATTTTCAGCATCTATAGCAGTTATTACGGTATTATTTTTTATACTTGCAATAAAGGCTATATTATTATAGACAATAAGCCCTTCTTTACCCCCTTTGTCCTTTAGCTTTCTAACAGCACCATTTATTTTTTCTACATCTTCGTTTGTAAGTTGTATGTTTCTTTGTTTTAACCTTTCAATTGCATGACCTGAGAACTTAACTTCCTCACAGGCCTTTTCAAGGATTTTGGAAAACTCAATTGTCTTTTCTATTCTTTTATTAAAATCATTTATACTTATTTGGCTACTTATCCTGTTTATCAATTTTTACATCACCTGCACCTATTACTTGATCAAGTTTATACATTCCACCTTCTGTTTTAATGTAAACTTCATTTGCTTCAACCTTAACTCCATTTACAATTTCTTTTATTACTTTGTCATTGACCATTATTTCAACTTCCTTGCCAATTAGCATAGTTCCCTCTGTAAATCTTTGTGATATTAGCAGCTTTTGAATATTGGCATTCAGATTCTGCATTTGTTCTAATGCAGCAAATTGTGCCATTTGGGCAATGTATTCTGTATTGTCCTTTGCATTTAATGGGTCTTGATTCCTAAGCTGAACAGTTAAAATCTTCAAAAAGGCATCTTTGTCAAGGATATCGCTTTTTTTTGAAACTGTAGCAATATCATTTAAATTGCTAACCTTTGAAACCTCCATATAGTCCTCCTTAGGCATATAGATTTATTCCTTCTAATTCCTCTTCAAAAATTTCTTCTTCAAAGTCAAAATCTAAACTATGTTGTTTATTTTGCCTTGCAAATTCCTTAAAGTTTCTTCCAGCATTTTCATTAAACCCATCGCTGGATAGATAAACCGAAATATTAGATAAATTAACATTATTTTGTCTTAGCTCCTGCTTCATGTTTTCAATATTGTTTTGTAAAACTAGTGCCACTTCCCTCTTTTCTACGATTATATTTCCTTTAATTTCTCCCTTTTCTAAAACAACCCTTACAGTTATTTCACCAAGGTCCTCTGGCTTTAGTTTTACTTTAACTTCTGTTATATCAGGCAGTCTAAGACTTTTAAATTTTTCTACTGTTATATTTACTATTTCTTCTGCCTTAGCTGGTGAAATTATTCTTTGTATCTCGTCCTTTAAATGCTTTGTTGTTAGCTCCCTTATTGGAACGTTCACTTCCTTTACCTGTGGTTCTATAATATCTATGTTTGTTTCTTTTTCATCCATACTTTTTACATCAATTGTTTTAATGTCATGGTCATTTATTTGATTTAAAGTAACAAGATTTCCTTTCGCTTTCTTTTCATTACCTAGATTAACATTTAAAATATTTACATCTTTAATATGATCTAATTTTGAGTTAGCTGTTTTTATTTCATTATCCTTTTCTTCAATTGAAATTGTTTTTTCACAATATTTTTCTTCTTCTGAGTTGAATATTTGTTTTTCATCTTCTAATGCTTCTAATGTTGTTGCATTTATATTTTCTTGTTTCAATAACTCATCAAAATCAGTTATCGTTTCTTTAATTT
The DNA here is from genome assembly GCF_030546345.1 of Caloramator sp. CAR-1. Lineage (NCBI taxonomy): Bacteria > Bacillati > Bacillota > Clostridia > Eubacteriales > Clostridiaceae > Caloramator > Caloramator sp. CAR-1. The sequence goes on along the minus strand of NZ_JAUONW010000037.1, from coordinate 73,543 downwards.
CATCTTGTGCTATTAAATTAGGTAATTCTTCACTTTCAACTGTCTTTTCTTTATCCATATCAATATTAGTTAAATTAAATTTTTCTTGAAACACAATTTTTTCTTGTGTAGGCTTAAGTTTATCAGTTTGCACCGATATTGATATTTCATTATCCCCAGAAGAAGTATCTTTATTGTAATTTTTATCATTTACATTGAATATTTGATTAAAAATTAGCTGCACATTGGGGCTCAAATTGATAGTTTCATCTGTAATTTGAAGTAATTCTTCCTTTTCATTTTCTTCGATATTTTCACTTAATTTATTGCTTTCCTTAAAGTTTTTACTTTCAATGTTTTTCCCTTGACTTAGTGCTAGATTATTTGCAGCATTATCCAAAACCTTTTCAAAGTCATCGCCTTTTATTGGATTTTTGTCTTTTACTTCTAACTTAGGATCCTTTAACTTTACAGCCTCAACCTTCACATCTTCACCTCCTTTCTCCCCTTAAGTATGAATAAAGAGCATAGTCATCGTTGAGCCTTTGCTCTTTTTTGCTTTGTTCTTCTAAAAATTCTTCATAGGCCTTTTCCTTTAGCTTTTCAATTATGCTTCTATCCTTTGTGGCCTTAATAAGCTCTTGCCTTGCCCTTTCAAGCCTTTCCTTTGCCTGGTTTAATGCTTGAGTTTGCCTTTCTATTCTTTTTTCTAAAAGGTCTAAATATCTATAAAAACCTTGATAATCAAGAATCATTTTAAATTTGGGAGGATTATTTATAGCCTTTTTCCTTTCCTCCGTAAGTTCCTTTAGCCTTTTTTCCTGTTCATAGTAGTTTCTAAGCTCAATTGAAAATTCTTCCTTTTTCTTTTCTTCATAGCTTTCCTTAAATTCCAAAACCTTTTGTAATTTAAAATTAAATTTATCCATTTAATCACCTTCTAACCTATTGAAAGGATTCTTTCATAGGTTGTTTTATAGTCGCTGTATTCATTTATTCCCTGCCTCAAAAAGGCGTTTATTTTATCAATTAGTTGGATGGCTCTATCAATTTTAGGATTAGAACCCCTCTGATAGGCTCCTATATTAATTAAATCTTCTGAATCTTTGTAAACAGCTAATATATCCCTAAGTTCACTAGCCTTTTCCTTTAATTTCTCATCGGCAATCTGTGGCATCAATCTTGATATGCTTGCCAATACATCTATCGCTGGATAATGGTTTTTGCCTGCCAATTTTCTTGATAATACTATATGTCCATCCAAAATACCTCTGACAGCGTCTGCTATAGGCTCATTAAAGTCGTCCCCATCAACAAGAACAGTATAAAAGGCGGTTATGGAACCCTTATCTGAATTTCCTGACCTTTCCATAAGCCTTGGAAGCATTGCAAAGACGGATGGAGTGTAACCTTTTGTAGCCGGCGGTTCCCCGATTGTAAGTCCAACCTCCCTTTGAGCCATTGCAAAACGAGTAACAGAGTCCATCATAAGCATAACCTTAAGCCCTTTATCTCTAAAGTATTCTGCAATTGCAGTTGCAGTAAAGGCACCCTTTAATCTAACTAAAGGAGGCTGATCGGAAGTTGCAACCACCAAAACAGACTTTTTGAGTCCCTCCTCGCCAAGGTCATTTTCTATAAACTCCCTAACTTCCCTTCCTCTTTCACCAATAAGTCCAATGACATTAACATCAGCATCGCTATATCGTGCAATCATACCTAAAAGGGTGCTTTTTCCAACCCCACTTCCTGCAAAAATACCAATTCTTTGTCCAATTCCACAAGTTAAAAATCCGTCAATAGCTCTAATTCCAGTTGACATAACGGTGTCTATTTTTCTTCTTAATAATGGATTTGGAGGATCCCTGTCAAGCTTATATTCCGTTTCATAATCTAAGCTTGATCCGTCCATTGGGTTTCCAAGGCCGTCTAAAACTTGACCAAGCAAAGTTGGACCAACCTTAACATTCAATGTTTTTCCAGTGTTTTCTACCGGACACCCTACTGCAACCCCTGTTATATCTCCAAGGGGCATTAAGAGTAGTCCATTATCCCTAAATCCAACTACCTCTGCAAGAACAAAGTTTCCGCTATTAATAAATATTCTGCAAACTTCCCCAATAAAGGCCTTTAAGCCTTCTACTTCTATGGTTAATCCAACAACCTTTTTAACCTTTCCAGTAAGTTTTATAGTATCTATCTCAGCTACCTTCTTCATTAAAGCTTCAAAACTTAAGCTTAGCATATCAATCATTCCTTAAAAGGTTATTTAATATTTGCTTTATTTGATTTTCAATTTTTGCATCGATGTAACCTGAAGGAGTTTCTGCTACAAGATCCCCCTCTTGAACATCAGGATCAGCAAGCAAAATTAAATCATTATGATTTTCAACAAATATTTCTAGTTCATCTCTTCTACCCTTTAAAAAAGCGTAATCCCTTGGATTTAATTTTAAAATTATCTGGCGCTTATCTAAGGATTTTGAAATCATGCTCCTTGCTATGTTGAAAATAGCCTCCTTATTTACCGTAATTTCTGATTTTATTATCTGCCTTGCAATTTCGATTGAAAGCTTTATAATTTCATCTTCTTTTTCTTTTATATAATTCTTTATTTCTATTTGAACATTTTTAGCATATAAATTTACTTCTTCTTTTATTTTTTGTGCCTCAATCTTTGCCTCATCAATGCCTTTCTGATACCCTTCCTGGTAACCCTTCGTGTATCCTGTGCTATAGCCTTCTTTTTGAGCATCCTCTAATATGGAATTTGCCTTTTCCTTTGCTTTATCTATAATATCTTTTGCTTCCCTTTCTGCCCCTTCAATAAGGCCTCTTGCCCTTTCATGGGCGTTCTCTAATATGGCCATCTTTAATGTTTCTATTGTGTTTTCTTGACTGTTTTCATCTGAATGTAGCTCTATGAGTTTTTCTATAACGGGTGGAGCGATTACTGCATCACCCTTTATTTTGCCATACTTTATAACCTTAGAGTATGATTGCATCATCTCCACCCCTTGATACAATAATCTCACCTGCTTCATCAAGTCTTCTTATAACTGCAACAATCGCCTGCTGTGCCTTTTCAACATCAACAAGCCTTACAGGTCCCATAAATTCCAAATCTTCCTTTAAAGACTGTGCAGCACGCTTTGACATATTGTTGAATATAATGTTTTGAACTTCCTCTGATGCGCCCTTTAGTGCAAGGGCTAAATCCTTTTGGTCAACTTCACGTAATACACGCTGTATTGAAGCATTGTCAAGAGTAACGATATCTTCAAATACAAACATGCTTTCTCTGATCTTTTCTGCAAGTTCTGGTTGTTCTCTGTCAAGTTCATCAAGTATCGATTTTTCTGTTCCTCTATCAACATTATTGATGATATCAACAAGGGTTTGAATACCACCAATTTGCTGAAAATCTGGCCTTATTACATTTGATAGCTTCTTTTCAAGAATTTCTTCTACTTCCTCTATAAACATTGGAGAAGTGTTGTTCATAGTTGCAATTCTTTTTGCAACATCCACCTGAAGATCCTCAGGAAGTCCAGATAATATCTGTGCTGCCTTTTCAGGTTGTAGATAACATAAAATAAGGGCTATAGTTTGTGGATGTTCATTTATAATTACATTAAGAAGCTGCGTTGCATCAGCCTTTCTTGCGATTCCAAAGGGTCTGTATTGCTGAGTTATCTCTGATACCTTTTCTATTATTTCTATAGCCTTTTGGGTTCCTAAGGCCCTACTTAAAAGGGTCTTTGCATATTCAAATCCACCTTCAAGGATATAATCCTTTGCTTTATTCAAATTAACAAATTCCTTTAAAACCTCTTCCTTTACTTCCTTTTTAACCTTAGGCATATTTGCAATTTCAAAGGTTATCTTTTGTATTTCTGATTCTGGAAGTCTTTTTAATATTGGTGCCGAGGCTTCAGGACCAAGGGTTATAAATAGTATTGCTGCTTTTTGAACTCCTGTTAACTTGTTTGAATCCTTAGGCAAAGCTATCACCTCTCATCCTCAGCAAGCCAAGTTTTGATAACTTCTACAACTTGTTCTGGCTTCTTTGATGCATAATTCTTTATTTCCTTTTCAAGATCCATTTCCTCTTCCTCATTTAAAAGAGGTTGATATTCCACTTGAGGTTTAGGTAAAACATCGGAAATAACAACATCCAAATGATGCTGCTGTTCTAATTCTTTTTCTTTTTTCTTCCTTCTACTTGATCTTATAAATGCAATCAGTCCAAAAAGTAAAGCTAAACCTGCTGCACCGATATATGAATACTGCTTTATCTTTTCCTTTTGCTCTAACTGTTTTTGAATCTCCTCAAGATCCTTTTGGGCTTTTTCCTTTGCCTCATAATTAAAAGCTAGAGCCTCTATATTTATTTGGTCGCCCCTTGCCTCATCATATCCTGTTGCTGCAGCCACTATATTTTTTATAGTTTGCTTTTCGGCATCGTTTAAGCTTCCATCGATTATAACTGATACCGAAAGCCTTTTTACCTCACCTGGGGCCTTTATAATCTTTTCCTCAGTTTGTCCAACTTCATAGTTTGTGAGTTCCTCTTCCCTTTGGGTATTGGAGGATTGGCTAGAACTATTTGCTAAGGTATTACTCATATTGTTATCGATTGGGCTTGAGCCAGCACCCGCACCTGATGAGTCATTTGAAGATTCCTTTATCTTATGCTGGCTTCTTATTATAGCATCCTTATCATAGGAAATCGTAGTTATTGACTTTGAGTCAAAATCCATATCAGCATTTATCTTGACTGTAACCTTATCCTTGCCAAAAACTGTTTCCAGCATCGATAGGACATCTTTTTCAAGCTGATTTTCAAACTGCCTTTCTATATCCCTCTGCTTTAGGGCAGAGGAAGTTCCGCTTAAAGTGTCATCGAATAAGTTTTCCGATAATAAATTCATATTGCTATCTATGACCTCAACGTTTTCCTTTGGAAGATCCTTAACACTGCCCGAAACCAAGGCAACTATAGCCTTAACTTTATCCTGTGATAACGTTTTATTATATTTAAGCTTTAATGTTACAGATGCCCTTGCCTTTGATGTGTCCCTTGCAAAAACTGTATCATCAGGCAAAACTAGATGAACCCTTGCCTTTTCCACCTCATCAAAACTCTCAATTGTCCTTGCAAGCTCATCCTGAAGGGCCCTTTGATACATTATTTTGGCCTCTGTATCCGTAACGCCAAATTTGCTTTGGTCAAACAGGCTCCATCCTTGCCCATCGGAGGGTAAATATCCATTTTCTAAAACCGTGAGCCTTAGTTCATCTACTTTGCTTTTTGGAACTAAAATTGAATTCCCCTGAATTTTATATGAAACTTTTTGCTCCTTTAACTTTTCCACTATCGCCTGGGAATCCTGCGGCTGTAAGTTGGAAAATAAGACTTCATATTTTTCTTTTGTAAGATAAACAGCGGATAATATGATTCCGGTAAAAAATAGAGTAATTAAAGATAATACCAAAACCTTTTTTGTTAAATTAAAGGAGGTCCACTTTTCCTTTATTTTCCCTAATAATTCTTTTAATTTATCCATCAAAAGCACTCCTTCAATTGTCTACTATATTTGAATTCGCATTATTTCCTGGTAAGCATCAACAAGTTTATTTCTTATTTGAACTGCAAGTTCTAATGTTAACCTTGCCTCCTCTGTTGATAGCATAACCTGGTGAATATCCTGTGCTTGTCCCGTAATTAAATCTATTGTGGCATTCTCCGCCTCAACTTGCTTTTCATTAACCCTATCAAGGGCCTTTTTTAGATATTCTTCAAAGTTAATATTATTTTTTGAATTATCAGAATTTACTTTTAAAAGACTGCTTGTATCTAGAGTAATTGAATTGATATTCATCTATATCCCTACCTTCCAATTTCAAGAGCCTTCATCATCATTTGCTTTGATGTATTAAACGCTGTTACATTTGCCTCAAAGGCACGGGAGGCAGTTATTAAATCTATCATTTCATTAAGAATATTCACATTTGGCATTGTGACATATCCATCCTTGTCGGCATCGGGATGGTTTGGATCATAAACCCTTCTTAGGGGGCTTGGATCCTTAGAAATTGCAGAAACTTTAACGCCATTTAACTTTTCTGTGAACCTATTATTCCTATCAATTGCCCTTTTTAAATTTTCCTCAAAGGATACAACCTTTCTAATATATGGACCTCCAGTAGAAGTCCTTGTTGTTTCTGCATTGGCGATATTATCCGATATAACCTCCATCCTTAGCCTTTCCGCAGACATTCCGCTGGCACTTATTCTCAAGGGATTAAAAAGATTATTCATACACTACCTTCTCCCTTCGCTGATTATAAAACGTCTCATGGCAATTTTACTATTTGCCTGAGATACAAGGGCATTGTAAAGGATCGCATTAGCTGCTAAGTTTGCCATTTCATTGTCGATATCAACATTGTTACCATCAAGCCTCATCGAGGATGAGTTGTCCTTTTTAAGGTCATAACTTAAATTTTCGATGCTACTTCCATCATTTAAATGCTTCTCGTTTGTAACCTTAAGAGCTAGCCTTTCTCCTTTTAAAACGCCATTTAATTTTTCTTCAAAAACCACTCTAAAGGCCTTATATCCTTTAGTATTTACATTGGCAATATTATGAGCTATTACTCTATCCCTTGCACTTGTCGCATCCAACGATTTTTTAAGCATCATATAACTCAATTCGTCAATATTCTTAAACATACTTCAACATCCCCCAATAAATTCTAATATTAATTTATTACACATAACGACAAGTGTCAACTAAATATTAATATAAATTAACACAATGCGATTTTAATTTACATTTTAATCAAATTAAAATATTCTCTTCATAGTTATATTTTACAAAAAATTGTGATGAATTCAAGATGTTTTTGTTAAATTTTGTTATAAAACATTTTGGCAAAAAATAAAAGCCCTACAATTTAGGGCTATTTTTTGACGTCTATTGTAGATTTTTCTTCTTTCTTTTCCTTTTTATACTGATTCACCAGTTTATCCAAATTCTTCTCCTTAATTATTGCATTATAATCCATAAGCTGTTTATTTAGCTTAGAGATCACTTTATCTTGAAGTCTTTTTGTTTCTTTTATTATGTTTCCAACATCCTCAACTAATTTTTTAAATCTCAAAACGTCTTCCTTTAATTCTATTCTTTCAATTTCTTCTGCCTTAAAATCTGAGATGTTATGTTTTATTATATAGATCTCCTTCAACTGTTCAAGCCTATTTGATAGCTTTGCTATAATCTCAAGATTAAAGGAGATCTCTTGAAGCTCCCTGTTGTATTCTTCTATGTTAATGTTTTCTTCTTGTTCGAATTTTTTTATCGATTCATAAATATTCTTATACCTTTCATATTGCCTTTCTAAATTTTGAATTATTTCACGAAACATAAAAACACCTACTTTTTAAGTCTCCTATATGCCTCTTCGAAGGTTTCCTTAAGCTCTTCGGCAAATCCTAAAACTTCCTCTGCTATTGCCTTGTCCTTTTTAGTATTTGCTTCAACCAATCTTCTATACATATAGTCATATAGGAGCATTAATGATTTTGCTATTTCTCCTCCAACCTCCATATTCAATGTTGCCATAAATTCTAAAATTATGTTTTGAGCCTTTATAAAGTTTTCATGGGCCTTTTTTATATCCTTCTCTTCAATTCCTACGATTGCAAGTCTAATAAATTTAACAAGTCCATCATAGAGCATTAAAAGGAGCTTTTCCTTAGAAGCTGTAAAAATGCTGTTTTGCTGATATGCATTTAGTGCATTTAGGTTATTCATCTAATCACCCTCTTATATCAATTATTTTACCCGTCATTTTATTAAAGGACTCTAAAAGGGATTCTATATCATCAACCTCTGTTTCAATTAAAACCCTTCCCTTTTCATCCTTTAGCTTTATCTTAACCTTGTTTTTCATCACCCTATACTCAAGCTTTATATTATACTTTGCTAAAACACTTGAAAACTCCTCTGCAAATTTTCTTTGTCTTTCCTTATCAAAGTTTTTTTCTTCATTTCCCCTTTTTGTTTCTGCACTTTTTGCCTCATGCACAATTTTATCAACTATCTTTGTTTCAATCTGCCTTATTACAAGGGGGTCTATCTTATCAAGGGTTATAGGATTAATCGGCATAAACCTTCCCCCTATCTTTTTTCATCTATAAAAAGCCCAAATACCTCCATCATACTGGCCACCATATCGAGTATCTTTTTAGGCGGAATTTCCTTTAAAACCTCCCCAGTGTTGTCATTTATGATTTTTATAATAATATCATTTGTTTTCTCATGTATCTCAAACTTAAGATGGGTAGAATCCTTTAAATATTTATTAGCAGTTTCAACTGCCTTTTCAACATCCTTGCTATTATATTTAACCTCATTATTAACTTCATTATTTTGCTTATCAAACTTAATGTTATTTAACTCAACCTGTTTCAAATTTTGAAAATTAACGTTATTTACCCTTTGTATTTCCATCCTTCCCACCCCTTACTTATTCTATTTTATTTATCGGAAAAAGTTTTTTGAGCTTTAGGGATGGATACAAAAAATAAGGAAGCAGCTTATACGCTACTTCCTATTAATAGACATTTTATTCTTTAATGTTTGAAGTTTTCAATTTCTTCTTTAATTTTTCGTATTTCATCTTCATTAAGTCCTGTTGCTTTAATTATCATTGACATATCAGCACCTAAGGATATTAGGTTTTTAGCTACATTTATTGTTCCTTTCCTCATTCCTATTTCTATTCCTTCCATTTTTCCTTCTTCTTTTGCTTCAACTAACCTTGTTTTCTCATCCCTTAACGCAGCCATCTTTGCTTCATATGCCATTCTTGCTCTCTTAGCTTCTTTTATTATTTCAAAAAAACTATCTGTTTGCTTTTTATTTTCATTTTCCTTAGCCATATTTTCACCTTAGTTTAGCATATTTTTTCTTATTTCTTCAATATCTGTTATTTGTAACCCTGTAATTTCAGCAACTGTTTCAACATCTATCCCTTTTCTTAGCATCCTTTCAGCTACTTCTTTTTTCCCTTCAATTTTTCCTTCCACTCTTCCTTCCATTCTTCCTTCTTCTCTTCCCTTTTGTTCCGCTAAATGTAGCCTTGTCATTTCATCCCTTATTGCAGCCATCTTTGCTTCGTATTCCATTCTTGCTTTCTTGTCCTTACTTATTATCTTTAAAAGGTTGTATGCGTAGTTGATGTCCTCATTCTTCTTTGAGAGCACATCAATCACCTCCTTGTTCCCATCTATGAACTCCATCCACATTACTAGTGGGTCATTTTCATCTCTTGGAACTTCTTTGTCATATAACTTCTTAAGCTCTAAAAAATGTATTTCTAATACATCTGTTAGCTTATAATTTGTTTCATCTTCAAATATATGATAGGTTGAGTTAAGCTTCTTTAATGGTGTTACATTAAAATCTACTATGTTTATTGTTATACACTTTTTAAGGTCAGTATATTTTCCGCCTGCTTCTATTTGCCCAGTATACATCTTACTCCAGTAAAAAAGAGTCCTTTCTGCCATGTAACCACTATCTAAAATTTGAACTTCTATGTCTATTTCTTTTTCATCTTTCGTTTTTACTCTTACGTCAAGAACTCCCTTTTTATCTTTCTTGTGATTCTTTATTAATTCACTATTTAGTATCTCAAGACCCTCTAATTCTTCCTTTGGAACTCTTAAAACTGCACTTAAAAATGAAACTAATACTTGTTTGTGTTTTTCATTGCCAAATATGTGCTTAAACACAAAATCTATTTTGGGTGGTATTATTTCATAGTCTTTATCAATCACTTCATCTTTAATTACTTCTTTTATTTTAGTCTTATTAGGCATTGTATCTACCTCCTAATTCCTTATTATTATTTTAGCAGGATTTTGAATTTTATGCTACCATTTATATTATATTAGCAATTTCCACATAAATGCTAAAAGAGGAAGGCTTTTATCTTACCTTCCCCTTATTATTTCTCAGGTTAAAGATTTATTTAAAAATTTTTTTCAACTTTTTTACATCATTTCTTTAGCTGGTTGCTTAATTTGAATTATTAAACGAGTTTTATTTGGTGTAATTGTTTATGAAGGATTGGAAATGATGGGATTTTGATTTTAAATTCAATTTAATAATTATTTTTCAACGAGATTTTTAGAAGTTTTTCAGTGAGTTGAGTTTACTTTTTATATAAATTTATTTTTTGAAGAAAAAGACCCTTTTAGGTCTTCTACTGCTCATTGGTATTTTCCATTTCAAGTAGCATTATTTCCTGCTGAAGCTTTTGAATCTGCTTTCCTATGGTAGTGTAAATAATTTTGTGTATTTAAATTGATTTGCCCTCTTTTTTGGTAAGATTTAAAATATAAACCAAGAAGGAGATTTTTAACTTCCGAAATCTCTCCATTTTATTTTACCACTTACAAACATCCATTTTATTTTACTAATCACATTAAAATTCACTATCAATTAAAGTAGCAAATGATTTTCTTATGTTATTAGTTGGTAACTCAATTTCATAAGTAACTTTCCCATCTTCATTAATATTTGTTATAGAATATCCCAATTTTAAAAACAAATCTTTAACAGGTAAATTTTTAGAAGTAGGTATATAATAACTTCTCAATTTCTTTATACCTTTCATGTAAACTTTTTTTTCAATAAAATCAATTATTTGTTCTTCTAAAAATCTTCCCATTACACGACAACTCATTAAAAAAGTATCTAATTCTGCAATATCATCATTAAAATATATAATCCATACTATTACCTTTCCATTATCACCAAATTTATCTTTAACGGAACCAATCCATACTTCCACATTTTCTTTTTTAATCATATCTTTTATTTCCTCAATAGTATATCTATGCCCAGTCAAATTAAATTGATTAGTTTTTTGTGTTAATTGTGCTATTCGTTCAACATCATTATTAGTTGCCTTCCACACCTTTATTTCAGTTTGTAAAGAATATAAAAACTCTTCTAAATTATTAACTACGTTAAGCATACGTTGCCTCTCAATATTTTGTTTATACATCAAAGATTTATTTTTATCTTCATCTGTAACATTCAATGTAAAAAAGTATTTTTTATAAACTTCATTTATAAACTCCGGTAAAGCAGAAGTATCTTTTGGAAAAACTGGAACTGTAACATCTGGTAAAAAGTGTCTTATTTGTTCGCACTCCACTTCATTATCATCAATATATACTATTGAATCAAGCCCTATATTAAGTTCAACTGATATTTGTTTTATATTATCAATCTTATTGTCCCAATTTATTTTTGTAATAACAAAATCCTCTTCTTTTAAAACCATATGCTCATGTTTAGTAAAAACTTCTATTACATCATCTTTATTATTCTTAGATACTATACCTAAAATTATACCTGTATCTTTAATCTGTTTAATTAATCTTTGAAAATCTTTATATCTTCCACCTTCTTTAAATTCTGAAAGTTCTATACCATATATTCCATCTTCTCCAATTACTCCTCCCCAAAGTGTATTATCTAGATCTACCAATAAACATTTTTTCCTTTTTCCTTGATATGCTAATATTATTTGATTAATATGCTGTGAAATTAATTTAATTCCCTTTAATGAAAATGGTATTCCACCTACATACCACAATTTTGATGAATAAAAACTTTTTTGTCCATTTTGTTCTATTAATGACTTTATATCAAGCACATAGCAATTAATATACTTATCACACAATTTTTTTAGCATTTTTAACCACTCATATTCAACAATTTTATTATATGATAATTTTTTATATGGATAAATATTATCTTCTGGATAATCAATATTTGAAACAAATATGAGTTTTTCAGTATTTTCTATCAAAACAACCTCTAAAATATTTTCTATTTGTTTTATTTCATTTAAACATTCATCAAAGGTTTCTTTTCCACGAAAGAGTTCTTTCGCATCTATTAATAAAAATATTAATTCAGGATTATATGCATATAATCCTGAATTTTTATCTAGAAGTTCTTGTAGCCAAGTTCCAAAACCATATGAATTATAAACATTATAATAATTATTTAGATTTCTAATTATCAAATCAACATTTACATTTGAAAGCAATGCAATTTTCATATACATCTACTCCTTGTGTACCATATAAATCAAATGTTTTATTTATTTTAAATAATTTAGTATTTGTTTTAATGAGTTTATTTTCCAAAAATCATTAATTGGAATCTCAATGTTAAAAGTATCTTCTATTTCACTAATTAATTGTATATGAGCTAGAGAATCCCATTGTGATAATTCATCTTTAGATATATTTATATTTAAATAAGCTTTATCTATATTAAATACACTAGAAGCAATTTCCAAAATCTTATCTTCCATTCTTCTCCTCCTCTGAAACTTTTTATTTTATTTTTTTATAATGATTCAACAAATTCATTCTATGATCAATTGCAAATGGGCCAGACACGTTTGCATTATCATTTAAATTATTTACTACAACACTACCTATTCTTATATTGCAGTTATTACCTATAGTTAAATTGTTTGAAACTACAGACATAGGTCCTACATAGCAATTATCACCAATTCTTGTATATCCACATATTTTTGCATTAGCAGCTAAAGTTACTTTATTTCCTATATAGCATCCATGCGAAATGCTTACTCCAGAATCCATTATAACATTTTTACCAATATACGTTGTTTCACCATAAAATACAGCTTTTTCTATTAAAATATTACAAAGCAATTTCGTATCTTTGTCTATATATACATAACCTTTATGTTCTGCAATACATAAATTATCATCTAACTCATAAAGCATAAATCCATCAGAAGATATAACTGATGATGCCCCTATAGTTACATTGTCTCGAATTATTGTATTAGGTTTTATGATAACATTATCATCTACAATAACATTTTCACCAATATAAACATTATAATCACTAATAACTGCCTTACTTGATATCTTTGCTGATGAAGATATTATTGTTTTAAATTTTTTAGGCATAAATAAATTATTTATTTTTAATAACAAAGCTCTTGGATTTTCACAACTAATAATACCTATATCACTTTTAACCTCTTTTACATCTTCAACTAAATTTTTAGGACAAATAATAGAAGAAACACTTGAATTATTTAATTGTAATAGATACTTTTTAGAAGCTATAAATGATAATAAACCTCTTTTCTTTTGATGTATAAAACCACAACAATAAAATTCACCATTCTTCACTATATTGAAACTTAAATCTTCTACATTCAAATTATCTAGCTTCATAATTCTCACCTATTATTTTTATATTTTTATATAATTCATCCCTAATTTTTTCAGTAAATAAAGTAATTTTAAACCAATCTTTAGATGTTCTAGTCTCACGTCCTTTTTCTACTGCTTCAATAAAATCTTGTATTTCATCTAAAAGTGGATTATTTACATATCTTATTTGTGCTTGCTGATATGTATTAGTAAACCATATATTTGATCCAATAATATTTAAATCTCCTTTTTTTGTTATTTTACAAGTCTGCTCCATAAAATCAAATTCTGCAAAATTATCAACTTTTGATAGATAAACTTTTCTTTTCTTTAAAACTCCATTTCTATCAGCTAAAAATCGAATTATCTTATTATTATTCAAAACAACATTTAAAGTAGCTAAATCATATTGTTTACTTAAAAAATTAAAACTTGATAGCATTCCAAAAATATTTTTTATATTATCTATATTACAAATTTTATACATTATAGATAAATCGTGTATCATTAAATCATGTATAACATCAATATCTTTATTATTATTTTTTGAAGTTTTTAATCCAATTCTTAAAAAATCTATATATTCAAATTCATTATCTTTCTTTACAAATTCAATAATACCATCAGTTACACTATTATAAACTTCTGTATAGCCAGCAGAAATTAAAATATTATTTTTTATAGATATACTATTTAATTCTACCGCATTTTTTGCATTCAAAACCACAGGTTTTTCAATCAAAATATGTTTTTTATCTTCAATTAATAACTTTGCTATTTCAAAATGGGATGTTGAAGTAGTTGCAATTATAGCTATATCAAAATTACCTTTTTCTATCATATCTTCAACATTGTAAAAGCCTTTTATCCCATATAAATTATAAATTTCATCTACCAATTCTTTTTTTATATCACACACACATGAAATCACACATTTTTTGTTTTGCTGCAAATACAGTAAATTTTTTAAATGAAGTTTTCCCATATTACCTAAGCCAACTAATGCTATCCGTAACATTTTTATCATCCTTTAATTTAAAATTTACAACATATAGCTATAATTTCAGCAGCATTTTCTTTAAACTCACTTCCAAGTTCCATATAAACATCAATTAATTTTTCATCAAAGTAATCCTCTATTTGTTTATTGCTTAAAAATTTTAACCAATATGCATCTTTACACATTATTTTTAATCCTGCATTTAAAATGTCTTGCTCTAATTTTACATAATCATATACTCTTTTATGGCCTATTTTTATATCATTTTCATTTAAATCATAAATTGAATTTAATAATCCCAGTTTAACTCCTGCAATTCTATGAAATGATTTAGCATTCGGAACACTAATAATTATTCGTCCATTTTCAGATAGGTAATTCCCATACTTTTTTAGTAAACTTACTGGATCATCAACATGTTCTAAAATATGTCCCATAATTATGGTATCGAATCTATCATCTAATTCAATATCTTCAAAAAAACCCTGTATTATATTTAATTTATTAGATTTAATATGATTTTTTAATCTTTCAATAGCTATATTTGATCCATCAACTACTGTTACTTGCTGAAAATCTTCAATTAGTTTTAATGTCATCATGCCATCTGCGCAACCAAGTTCTAAACATTTATTACCTATAAAATATTTTTTCATTGTCTTATATTGTTGTAATACACTTATTTTATTAATTCCACTTAAAGTTGTAAAATTTTCAGCTATATTATCCAAATAATTCATATTTTACCTCTAATTTTAAATCAATTTTATAAGTCCAACCAGTTCTTTGGGTATATTTTCTAAATCCATTTCTTTTATATATCTATTTTTGTTAATATTAACAAATTCATTTAAATTTATTTTTTTTGTTAAGTAATGAAAAACTAAATTAATATACTCCATACCAAATCCATAAATATTTTGTATTAATTCTGCTCTTTTATTTAAGTAAATAAATAATTCATCCCTAGTAATAATATTAAACTTCAGACAATAAAAACCCGATACTAACATTGATAATAAATGTATTGAAAGTTTATCAATATTAATTGTTTTTGATAAAGTAAAATCATTGATTCTTCTTATATAAATATAAGAATCTAAAACTTTTATTTTTTTATTTTGGTTCTTAGCTAATAACCTACTTAATAAAACATAATCCTCTGAAATTTTAAATATATCTTCTGGTAGGCATTCTCTTGATAAATCAGTATTTGTAATTAAACCAGCTGCTAAAGCCTCAATTTCACCTGTTTTAAAAAACAGTTCTAATATTTCGTAAGCAAATTTATTATCAAATTTTTTTCTATCATACCCCACAGTAATATTATCATAAGAATCTAAATTAATAACATATCTAGGAATAATCATTAAACAATCGTCGTTTAGTCTATTTATACTACCTTTAAATTCATCTTTATTTAAACAAAATAATTTATCATCATCTCCACATAAAGCCATATATTTTGTTTTAACATTTTTTATTCCTACACTAATGGAAGCAGCCACACCTTTATTAACATCATTAAAAATTATTTCTTCAATGCCATAACTTTTTTTATTTAACAATAATTTAGTAAGGATATTTTTATTTTCAGTGTTTGAACAATCATCTACTATAATTTTGTTTTGATTACCCAACTTATGCCCATAAGTTAAATCCTCTTTAAGTAAATTAGCTCTGTTATATGTTGGTATTACAATTGTTAAATTATCTATACTTTCAAAACTTACTTGTTCACCTAACATATATTTAAATTTTAAAAACATTTCTTTTTCTTTGTTAAATAGCATACTTCTTAAAACATTTTTTATTTTAGTTATTTGTTTTGTAAGAGAATATCTATCTTCAATAAATTTTCGATATTTATTTGAATTGTGTTCATCTAACAAAATCATTTTTACTGCTTCATCAATTAAATTCCATAAATAATTTTTGGGATAAATATCTTTTGCTCCAGCAAAATTATGAACTATAGGCTTAATTCCCTTTGCCATTGCTTGCATAACACTTAAATTTTGCGATTCTAAAAGGCTCGTACATAAAATATAATTTTTATCTTCAAGCCATTTATCTAAATCATTCTGCCATCCTTCGAAAAAGACGTTATTTTCTAATCCTAACTCTTTTATCATTTGATTAAAATAAAGTACATATCTTTCATCCTGAATCTCTCCAGCAATATATAATTTGTATCTATTATCTTTATCATAAATTGCCTTAAAAGTATGAAGCAAGAGCATAGGACCTTTTTTGTAATTTATATATCCAACGTATGCAATATTATATCCTTTATCTCTCTGTTTAAAAGTCCATTTTTTTAGATTAATTCCATTAGGTATAACTTCAATTTTATCTTCTTCTATGTTGACTTTTTTAGTAACTATTTGTTTTAAATTCTCTGATACAAATATAACTTTATCAATATTTTCCCAGTTAACATTTTTTATATTATCAGTAAAGGCTTCATAGCTATGCAATCTACATATAACCTTTCTTTCCTTTGCAATAGGCAATCTACTTCCATACACAGCAAGCTCGTTACACCATTCAAACCAGCAAATATCTGCCCATTCCATCCACTTATCAACTAATCTTAATTCTTCATTGTTTGAAACTAAGACTAATTTTACTTCATAATCATATAAAAGATGAACAATAATATCATACAAGAAATTATCTAGTCCTTTTATGCAGAAAATGGCTAATTTTGTTCTATTATAATCTAACAGTTCTCTACTTTCTTCTAAAAGGATTTTTAATTTATTATCTATTTGATTTTTTAAATCGGCATCAGAACATATTTCATAAGCTCTCTTATAAAAATAATATGCATTAGTTTTATTGTTTTCTGCTTCAGCAATAAAAGCAAGATTATAATTAATATCAAAATTTGATTCATCTTTTAATAACCCTTCTAACAATATCTCTTTTGCATCATCTAATTCATGTTTTAAAATATAAATTACCCCAAGCATTGAATAAATATCTATATCATCTGGAACAACTTTTTTATAATCTTCAATTGCTAACTTTGCATCTTCTAGCTTGTTATCATTAATTAGGGTTTCTATCATTGATTTAATTTTTTTCTTTCTTTCTTCAATCATAGCAACACCACCAAATAAAAATCAATTATTTTTTAGTTCAAAATCAATTTTTTCCATATACATTTGAATTAATCTTGCATAATTTGGTTGAACTTCAATTATTTCCTTTAGATACTTGAAAGCAATCTTGTATTCTTTCTTTGATAGATGAACTTTTATTAAGTAGAAAATCATTAAAAATTTAATCTCATTACTTTCTACATATTTATAATTCAATCTAATTTTGTCTGTTTGATACATATTTTCTATATAAATAGTTCCAACATCTATATATTTAAGAAATAATTCATAATATTCATTTATTATTATATCTGTATTACTTACATAATTAGTTAATAAAATCTCTAAAATTATTTTTAATAATACGATCATTTGTAGATCGCGAATATTAAAATTAACGTTATGCAAATATTTTTTGAAATGTTCTTCAAACTCATATCTATTAATCAAAAAATTAATCACGTTTCTTTGCTTATTTGGATTTAAAACTTTTAACAGCTTGATTACAACTTCCATATTTTCTTTTAATTTGTTAAATAATTTAAAATAATATATAGGTTCTTTATCTAATTCTAAACTTTTTATAAAATTATAGACTTCTAATAAATTATCAGACATTATTGAAAGGCATAATTTGCCATAATTATTTTCTATTTGAGAAAATGTTTTGCGAATCAAAAAAGCTTTTTCTTTTTCTATTTTATCAATCTGCTCTTCCAAAACAAATTCAAAATATTTCTTTTCTTCCTCTATGTTTATATTTAAATAAACATTTTTTAATTCGTCTATTTTTTCATCTTTTATTAAAATATTAATTATTTCATATATTTTTCTTTTGTTGTCACTTATTTTTTTAGCAAATTTATAAGCATCATCATAGTTTTTGTTTTCTAAATAATATTGAACGTAAACTAAATAAACATTATCCTTTGAATTATTATCAATATTATATAAAGAAATCGACATGTCTTTGATAATGTTAAGATTATTAATATCATCATTTAATTTTAAGTATTTGTCAAAAGTATTGATTGCCTCATTAATTAACCCTAATTTATAAGATGCAAATCCCTTTAGGTAATAAAGATCGATAAAATCATTTCGAATTTTTATTCCTTCTTCAGTTACTTCTATAACTTCTCTATATTTTTCATTTCTATAAGCTTCCCTAGCATAAGCAGAGTAAATATAAGAATATACAAATTTATCTTGAGACTTTTTATTTTTCAATAATTCATAGGCTTTCCTAAATTCTTCTAACGCCTTATTAATTTCACCATACATAGAATAACTAACGCCAAGTTGATACCTATAATACAAATTATTTGGATTTTTTTTAAGTTCTTCTTGTAATATAGAAGCAGTCCTTTTGTATTTTTTCTCCATTAAAGCTTTATCATTAGTTATATAGCCATAATGCCAAATTGAGATATTTGAATAATAAATAGGTTCTTTAAACAAAGGTTGATTATGGACAGCACCTATATATTTAAAGTCACCATCATTTTTAAACAACCGCGGAGACATGCTTATCATGTATCCTTCTTTACTAGTTAGATTTGATGGATTTTTAACTAAAACTCCAATAGTATTAATTTTTTTAGTATCAATTGACTTAAATAACTCTACAAGTTCGTTTGCATTCTCTAATTCTTCATCGGCATCTAATATGAATATCCATTCTCCCTTTGCGTAGGATATTGTAATATTTCTCATTTCTGCAAAATTATTGTTCCACGAATGAAAATGCAAATTATTCGTATATTCTTTAACTATATCCGGAGTTTTATCAATTGAACCAGTATCTACAACAATAAGCTCAGCAAAATCGTTAGTTAGTAATATTTTTATGCTGTCTAAGCATCTTCTAATATTTTTTTCTTCATCCTTAACCATCATACATATGCTTATTTTAGGCATAAGCTCACCTCAGTTATCACTAAGTTTCAAATATTCTTCGATAATAGGCATAAGTTCGTATTTTAAAGTATCTAAAAATAGATAATAATCTCCTTCCTTCATTGCAGAAAGCATTTCATTTAATTTTTCATTAAAAAAGTTCACATCAAAAATACTTTCATTTATATTATTTGAAAAAAGAATTAAATCATCAATAATTTTTATAATAAATAAATTAATTTCTTCAGTATTACCAATATCTAAAGCCTTAGCAAGCCCATCAATTTTTTCTTTTAACGCATTTATTAACATAATGTATGCTCCTCTCACTTAATTATTAAATAAAGGCTCTGATACAACAGAGCCTTTATTTATTATCTTAATAATTGCAATACGTTTTGTGGAAGCTGATTTGCTTGAGCAAGCATTGCTTGTGCCGCCTGAGCAAGTATGTTATTCTTTGAGAATAACATCATTTCCTTTGCCATATCAACGTCACGAATTCTTGATTCTGATGCAGTTAAGTTTTCAGCAGCAGTTCCAAGATTATTAATTGTATGTTCTAATCTGTTTTGAAGAGCACCAAGTTTTGATCTTTCAGCTGAAACCTTGTTAATAGCAGCATCAATTGTTGAAATAGCTGAAGTAGCATTTGTTGCAGAATCAACAGCCAAAGAGCTAAGTCCTAGTGAAGATGAATCCATATTAGATATACCAAATGTTATTGTTTGAGCTTTATTAGCACCTATTTGGAAAGCCTTTGAACTAAATGTTCCATCAAGAAGCTTTTGGGTATTGAACTCAGTTTGTCCTGCTATTCTATCAATTTCACTCTTTAATTGGCTAATTTCATTTGATATAGCTGTTCTATCTTCTTCAACATTTGTGTCGTTAGCTGCTTGAACTGCAAGTTCTCTCATTCTTTGTAAAATTGCATGAGTTTCATTTAATGCACCTTCTGCTGTTTGGATAAGTGATATAGCATCTTGTGAATTTCTTGCAGCTTGTTCAAGACCTCTGATTTGTCCTCTCATCTTTTCTGAAATTGCAAGTCCTGCTGCGTCATCCCCAGCTCTGTTGATTCTAAGACCTGATGAAAGCTTTTCAACTGACTTTCCTAAAGCAGTGTTATTCATAGCAAGATTTCTGTGTGCGTTCATCGCGTTAAGATTGTGATTGATTATCATGATATCTCCTCCTTGATTTATATTTTAGAGGGAATCCTTTCCCTCTTTATTAGCTTTAACTTTAAGCGGCCGCTTTTTGTTTTCTAATATTAGTTTCGGAAGGTTTTAGATAAACTTTAGGGGTTTTTTAAAATTTTTTGTTTAAAAATATCGAGTCAAGGTTTTCTTTGTTAGTATAAGCCTTTGCGGCTGATTTTTTTTCGTTGAAGTTTTTTAGTTGGTTTCGTAAAGATTGCAATTTTTCCTTTAAAAGATTTTGTATTTTTGTTTCTAATTCCAATAAGTTTAATTCTTCAATTATATTGTTTAATTGGTTTTTATTTTTATCATTTAGAATATCTATAAGCTCCTGCCTTTTGTCAAGCAAAGTATCAAGATTATCAAATTCATCCTCTAAAAGGGCTTTTAAAATTTCTAATGAGATATTTTTATACTGAGCTAAAATATCAAATACATCCATTATTTATTCATCGCTCCTAGTTGGGAATATAGCCAGTTTGCCTGGTCGTTAAATTTTTGCATCGCTGCTTCAAGTTTTGCAAAGTCTCTATAGTATTTATCTTCTTTTTCGGCAAGTTTTTTATTAAGCTCATCAATAAGTCTATCTTTTTCTTGTAATTCTTTAGATAAAAGGTTATTAAATTCAGTAAAATCTCCCTTTATTCCTGCCTTTTCAAGAAGAAGCCCCTTTTTACCTGAGCTGTTTCTTGTTGTTCTTATATTATCTTCTAAAATATCCTTAATCCTTTGAAAGATTCCTATTTCTGCATTTCTGTCTTCTCTTCCGCTATAGGTTTTATTTGGATCGTATGCTATGGTTGATGTTTTTACAAATAGGTTTATAACGTCTTGGCCTCTTGTTTCAAGGGCTGTTTTTAGTTTTGCTTCGTCGATTATTATTTTTCCCTTTTGGGTATAGTCGCTGGAGGTTGAGAGACCTACTTCCTGGAGGGATATTCCTACATCCTTTACCGATTGGAAAAAGGCTTGTCTTAAATTAAAGATCATATTTTGAAGGATGCTGTCTCCCTTTAATAGACCTTCTTTGGCTTTTTCCTCCCACATTTTAATCTCGTCTTCCTTCATTTCCTTCTTTTGATCATCAGTTAAAGGTTGATAGGAATAGGCCCTTTTTTCTGAAAGCTTTTTATTTATTTTGTCTATAATTTCGTTATATTTATTTACAAACTCTTTAATTTTATCAATAACAGGTTTAGAGTCAACATTTACAGTAAACTTAACAGGATTTTCTTCAGAAGCCAGTCCGTTTAAAGTATAGGTTATGCCATCTATAGTAAATGTATTGGTTTCCCTTTGAACTTCTACAAAGGAAGAATTATTAGGGGTTTTTATTTTAAATTTAGCGTTTTGTCCGGTTACTGCATCAGTCATATCGTTTATATTTAAAAAAGATGCACCTGTAATTTTTAATGAAGCACTTTCGCCAGTTTTTGAAGTCTCAAAGGTTATATTTTTTGTAAGTTCGCTAAACCTAACCTTAACTGCTCCGTTTGTTTCAGAATTTACTTCGTTTATTAGATCTCTAATGGACATATCACCATTAACTTCAATGGATGTGCCTGTCCCATTATAGGTTAAATCAATTTTTGTTATTCCTGATAATCCTAAACTTGATAACTTAGTATCTAGATTCAAATTTTCAGCATTAAGCTCTCCAACAACCGTTGCTCCCTTTGCAAGCTGGGATACTGCAACTTCATACTGCCCTGATTGGGCATCGGCTGTTGCAGTAACCTTTATTGGAGCATTTGAATCAATTGAAACAGAATATGGTGCAAGGCTGTTGGCTGATAATATATACTTGTCCTTGTTTAGAACGTCAAAGAAGGTGCTTTTAAAGGTGTTTAAATCGCCTATTATCTCCCTATAAAGGTCCTGTCTCCACTGAATTAACTGCCTTTGCTGCTTTACTTTGTCAACCTTTGTTTTTTCCGCCTGCATTAGCTGCTTGACCATGTTGTCCACATCAAGGCCTGTTGCAAGGCCTGTAATTCTTAAGGTGCTTGGCATAAATTCACCTCCTAAAGCCCCTTTAGGATTTTTTCAACATTTTTAAGGGATTCAAGATTTTCTTCTCTGATCTCCTTTAAAAGCTCCTTTCTTATTACCTTTACATTCTTAGGTGCCTCGATTCCTATTTTAACTGTCCCTTGAGAAATTTCTAAAATCTTAATCTCCACGCCCTCACCGATAAGGATGGATTCTCCTTCTTTTCGTGTTAGGATAAGCATTTTATCTCCTGCCTTATGCTATATTTTTTATCATTTAATATTATTTGCTTTCCTTTGTTGTTTTTTACATTAATTATTATCGGGGCAAGGAGATTGGCGGTTATTTTGTCCTCACGGACGGTAATTACGTTGTAAACCAAAACATCCTCATGGGATTTTATATCAAGTTCCTTGATCTCATCCTCTGAAAGTTCTAATTCATAGTCTTTAACATGATCCCAAGGCATTATTAAAAGCAGTGCTATGTTTTTTTCTTCTATACTTTGAAGGCAATAAAGGTTTGCCTCCTCAACCTTTGAAATGATAAATCTTTTATATTCCTCAAGGCCAGGGATCCCCTTTTCAAAATGGATTATATCATTTTCATCTATTTCAATTTGTCCAAAAAATTTAGTTTCTATTATCATCTAAATCAACCTACCTTAAAAAGTCTAATAAACTTGGCTGAAGAATTTTTGCACCTGTCTGAAGTGATGCAGTATAAACGGATTCCATAACCTTATACTCCATAACCTTTTTGGCAATATCAACGTCATAAGTTTTTGATAAAAGCTCAGTCATATTAAAGGTCTCTGTTTCATTTTTAGAGAGCATATCCTCAAGCCTTTTTTGTCTTGCCCCCGCATCTGCCCTCAATCTTAATAGATTGTTAAAATGCTCATCAAGCTCTCCTAAAAGGTCGCTTGGGTTTTGATCGTTTTCCAGCTTATTGATTATTTTTGAAAGGGTTGCAAATATTCCACCCTCATCAGTTGAAGAAGGATCATTAGCAAAATCGCTTCCCTTTACGGAAATGTCAATTATAACTCCGTTTGCCATCTCCTTAAATAGGCCATTTTTAGAACCTTGATATATAACCTTTCCGTTTTCCATCTTAAAGGGTGGATTTGTTGTCTTATCTCCGCCGAACAAATATCTTCCGTCATAGGCAGTATTGCCAACCTGCATAATGTGCTCCTTAAGCTGGCTAATGTGCTTTGCAATTGCAAGGCGCTCCTCCTTAGTGTAGGCGCCGTTACCGCCCTGTATGGTCTTTTCACGGATAGTCTGAAGAGCCTCCCCTATTTGTCCAAGGGCCTCATCCAATGTATTAAGCCAGTCCATACCCTCTTGTATATTCGTATGGTATCTTTCATTGGCTGCAATCGATGCCTTTAATTCCATAGTTCTTGCAACCTTAAAGGGGTCATCTGAGGGTTTTCTTACCTCATGTCCAGAGGATAATTGGTCTTGATATTTTTGCATCTCCTCAAGGTTTACCCTAAGATTTGAAAGAAAATTTTTAGTTAAAACTTTATTTGTAATCCTCATCTAATCACCTACCTTCTTACAAGTCCATTCACAACAACGTCAAGAAGCTGGTCTATTACGCTTATCATTTTAGCGTTTGCCTCGTAGGCCCTTTGGAATTGAAGCATATTGGTCATCTCCTCATCAAGGGATACTCCAGATATGGATTCCCTACGAACAACCAGCTGGTCAACAAGGGCCTGTTGATTTTTTACCATCCTTTTTGCCTCCTGGTTTGATACACCAAGCTGGGATATGGTCGCCTTAAAATAATTGTCGATGGTAGTTCCTGAGTTATTGCTAAATATTTTCGTCTGATTTCTATCCGCAAGGTTTAAACCGCTTGGTTCTACAGAAGTTATAGGATTTCCATTTGAGTCTGTATAAACGTTTTTCAAAAATTCTTCCCTTGATGTTATCTTTAGTATTTCCATTCTAATATTTCTTAACTGTCCTATTATAAGTGCCCTTTCTCCGTTTCCCGGAGCATAATTAGAATCATTCTTGTCGATTATTTTACCTCCATTAATAAGGAATACATCCTCCTTAATTTTAGCGTTTATCGATAATTTTTCTGCTGCCTTTATATCAGTCTCTGCTTCTATATTAAAGAAATTGATTCCTTTGCTTTGGTCTGAAGAGTTTGAATGAATGGTATTTACGGATATTGCAAGGGCTCTTGCTAGATTGTTTAGCTGTGTTTTATAGTCGTTTATTTCACCATAAAGGGAATCTAACCCCTTAAAGCTTCCGTTATAAAAATTTATGCTCTCTATCTTTAAATTGCCCTGGTTAAACTCCTGCATATCGTAAAGGACAACATGGGGCATTATAGAATTAATCTTGTAGGATACTACATTCCCATTAGAGTCCTTTATTTCTTCAATGTTTAAATATTTTTTAATTTCATCTATTCCGCTAATTTCTACATCGTAGGGCTTATTTATATCACCGTTGATGTTAATATTTAGTTTTATACTTGATAATTTGTCCTTTTCAATAATTAATGGAAAATCCTTTTTCTTTATTTCTTTACCATCTATATTCATTATCACATCGTTAACAAAGGCAAGACCTTTATTTATTTTTGAATCGGTAAGGATTGGGTTGTTTTCATCAATAAGGCCGGTTCCTGTCTTAGGAATAATTTTAATCCCCATGTAATCGGTCTTTTTTATATCAAAATCAAATCTTTCGGATAATTTATCGAGTAAAAGGTCCCTTCTATCTAAAAGGTCGTTAGGGATTTTTCCTCCAACTACAACCGCCTTAATCTGTTCGTTAAGATCAGCTATCTGAGTTAATATATTCGAAACTTCAAAAATCTGCTGCTGAATAAGGTCAGCGATGCCAACTTCCCTATCAACAAGCTGGGCGTAGTTTTTGTTTATGCCGTTAACTAAAGCCTCTGCGTTGCTTACAACAAGGGTTCTTGCTGTTGAGCTTTCAGGGTTTGTAGAAAGTCCCTGCCATGCATCCCAAAATCGGGTTAAAAGAGTTGCAAGACCTGTATCGGAGGGTTCTGTAAAAATGGCTTCTATTTCTGATAAAAAATATTCCCTTGACTCAAACCTTTTTAGGGTGCTTGTTTCCTTTCGAACATAATAATCTAAAAACTCATCCCTTGTTCTTGTGATGCTTGCAACTTCAACTCCTGTTCCTACTTGCCCTGGTTCTGCTGCTGTAGTCAATGAGGGCATCCCGAAGGGTTTAGTTGTTTGTAGGTTTGCTCTTTGGACAGAATATCCTTCGGTATTGGCATTGGCAACGTTGTGGGATACAACATTTAAAGCTGTCTGCTGTGCAAACATTCCCCTTTTTACTATGTTAAATGTATTAAAAAGTCCGCTCATGGCCCTTCCTCCTAAACGGTAGCATTAAATATATTGCTTGAAGATTTTGCGTTTATCTCTCCTGTTGGATTATAGGTTACACTCTTATTAGGTGACAGGATATTGTTCATCATTCTAATATAGGATAATGATTGCTTTGTTAAGGCAAGGTTTGTTTCGTTTTTCTCCTTAACCTCAAGGGCAAGCCTTTCAAATTCTCTTGCTAAATCTTCAGATATAAGGCCTTCTTTTACAAGGTCTTGTATTTTTTTATCCTTTAAAAGCCTTTGCCTTTCACCCTCAAGCTTATTTATATTTATGGCTATATCCTTTTTAGTCTCCAATAATGATGCAATAATCTCACCTTGGTCCTTTATAAGGGCTTCCCTTTCCTTATCTAAAAGTTCAGTAAGCTGAAGAAAAAGATTAATAAATTCTAAAAATAACTCTTTTATATCCATTATTTATCACTTTCCTTCATAAAATTTAGGATGCTCCTTGCAAGATCCTCATCGTTTATTTGGTATTTTCCTTCTTTGATAAGAGTTTTTATCCTTTCAACATCTTTAGTTTCAATTTCGATATTCTTTGCTATCT
Source organism: Caloramator sp. CAR-1 (assembly GCF_030546345.1). Lineage (NCBI taxonomy): Bacteria > Bacillati > Bacillota > Clostridia > Eubacteriales > Clostridiaceae > Caloramator > Caloramator sp. CAR-1. Next base: position 47,097 of record NZ_JAUONW010000037.1, on the reverse strand, counting down.
CTAAAAATTTTGCAATTTCCTTTCCTTCCTTTGAAATTTCAATTGTATCTGATTTTCTTGATGGGCTTTCCTTGGCTACAGCCTTTGCGTTTTTATTGTATATATTTATGACATTATTGACATCTAAACTTATCCTCACTCTTATCACTCCCTTAATTTTTTCTATATTATATATCGTAATTTAAGTATTAAACTTTACACAAAAATTTAAAGCCTCAGGATTATCCCTGAAGGCTTTTAATTTTTTCAACATTATTTACTATGCTTGTTATTCTAACTCCAAAGTTTTCATCTATAACAACAACCTCACCATAAGCGACCCTTTTTCCGTTTACTAAAATTTCAACAGGCTCTTCGGTTAGCTTATCAAGTTCGATTAATGAACCTTGACCGAGTTCAAGTATTTCCTTTATTGTCTTTTTAGTTCTTCCAAGAACGACAGAAATCTCAAGGGGAACGTCCAGTATAAGTTCTATGTTTTGCTTTTCCTTTGGAGTTAGTGGTGTAAGTTCAGCAAAGGAAGCCTTTGAGACATTGACTTCTTCTTTTATTTCCTGCCTTGTCTCAATCTTTTGTTCTTTTGCCTCAACCTTTTCATAGGCAGCCTCTTTAACAGGTTCCGGTTCAGCAATTGGTTCCTCTGAAAGGCCGCCAGTCATCTTGTTTATTATCATCTTTGCAGTTTCAACAGGAAGTAATAACATAATTTCGCTATCTAATAGTTCAGCAATCGTAAGCCTAAAGGATATTCTAACTATCCTTTCATTTTCATCAATTAGCTCAGAAATTTTATCAACATCTCTATTCCATATTCTTGCCGAAGGAGGAGTGATATTTATAGGCATATTTAGCATAGTTGAAAGGGATGTTGCCGATGAACCTATCATCTGGTTCATCGCCTCCTGAACTGCACTTACTTCAATCTCAGTAAGTTCAGTTTTAATGTTTGAGCCCGTTCCTCCCATCATGATATCGGCGATAACTGAAGCGTCATCAATCTTTACAAGTAATAGGTTAGATCCCTTAAGACCTTCTATATACTCAACCTCAAGGGCCATTATGGGAACATTAAATTCCTTTTTCATATCGTTTAAGGTGGTTAAAGTAACCCTTGGAGTTGTTATATTAACCATTTTGCCTAATATTGTTGATAACGCCGTTGAGGCTGAACCCATTGATATATTTCCAATCTCTCCTAAAAGGTCCTTTTCATCGTCAGTCAAATCACTGTCGATATTAGCAGGTGTAACCCCGCTAAGCAAAGCATCTATTTCTGCTTGTGAAAGTATACCATCATGCATCCTCTTCCACATCCTTATCCTTTATTTCAAATATTTGAACTCCTAACTTTTTACCAATTTTGCCAGGATAAACTTTAAAATGTAGTTTATCCTCTATAAACATATTAAGAGGTTCACTAGTCTTTTTATTGAGCTTAACAACGTCACCAACATCGAGGTTTAAAAAGTCTTCAACTGTTAAAATTGCTTTGCCTAATTCTACGCAGCAATCCACCTTAACTGGCATGAGGTTATTCTTAATTTTTTCTTTAAAATCTTGATCCAGCTTATCCGAAGCTGTGCTTTTATATTGAACGACTAACTTATCTACATAGTTTTCGATTGATATATAAGGAATACACATGTTAATATAGCACTGATTGTTACCAATTTGAGTTGAAAAGGTAATAAGGCAAACAGGTTCATTAGGGGCAATAACTTGATTTAATATTGGGTTTGTTTCTATATTGTCAAAGACAATATTAACATCTATAATATCTTCCCATGCCATTTTTAGGTTTTCAAGAATTTTAAGATTTAATTTTTTTATTATATTCTTTTCTATATCCGTAAAATCCCTTGTCTTTACCTGCCCCTTTCCTGATCCTCCAAACATAAGGTCTACTATTTCAAAAACATAATTAGGACCAGTTTCGAACATAAAGGGCCCAGTAAAGGGCTCTAAATAAAAGGTCATCAAAATTGTGGGATTAGGAACAGAATGTATAAATTCCTCAAAGGTTATTTGTTCTATAGAAATAACTTTAATTTGAACTGACGTCCTTAAGTTTGCCGTCAGATAGTTGGCAACAATCCTTCCAAAATTATCATGAATCATTTCAAGGGTTCTTAAATGTTCCTTTGAAAATTTATTGGGACGTTTAAAATCGTATTTTTTTACTTTTTGTTTTTCTGCAGAAGAATGTTCCTCAAGCTCAATTTCTCCAGCCGATAGGGCTGAAAGGAGGGCATCTATTTCACTTTGTGACAAAATTTCTCCCATATAATCCCTCCTATCCTTCTATAAGGGCCTCTCCCTCCAATAGTGTTACAATATATTCCTTTAGATTTATTATACCTTTAATATAGGAATTATTTTCAACAGGCTTTTCGATTTTATCGTTTTCAATTTCAATAACTTCATCAACTTTGTTGACAATAAGTCCTATTTTCTCCTGATTAATTTCAACGATTATTATGTTTTCCTCCTGATCTTTATTTTGCTTATTTAATAATGTTTTTAAATCAACAACCGTTATGATTGAGCCCCTTAAGTTTATAAGTCCCTTAACATAGTATGGTGCATTTGGAACTTTTGTTATGCTCATCATTTTTTCTATTCCATGAACAAGTTTGGTATCAAGGGCAAACTTTTCATTACCCAACGTAAAAATCACTATCTGCATAAAAGGTCACTCCTATCCTAAAACCTTCTTTAATGCCTCCAATACTCTTTCAGGCTGAAAGGGCTTTACAATAAAATCCTTCGCTCCAGATTTTATTGCCTCCATAACCATTGCCTGCTGTCCCATAGCAGAGCACATAATTATTTTTGCATTTGGGTCAAAGGCTCTTATCTCCTTAACAGCCTGTATTCCATCCATTTCAGGCATAGTAATATCCATCGTCACTACATCTGGCTTTTCTTGTTTATACATCTCAACAGCCTTTAGACCGTTTGGAGCTTCGCCTATAACTTCATAACCATTCTTTACTAAGATATCCTTTAACATCATTCTCATAAAAGCAGCATCATCTACGATTAACACTCTTGGCATGTTAAATCCTCCCTTTATAATCCTAATTTTGATAATATTTTTTCTAAAGAACCTGGCATTGGGATATAAAAGAAGTAACCACCAGATTCCTTGTTTTCCTGCATAAACGTCGTATCAATAGCAAGAACATAGTCACTATATTGTTCTGCATCAATAAAGGTAGTGCTTAAAATTGCTGCAAGCATATCTTCAACTACGTAAGGGACTGAACCGACTAAATTAAGCTCAGTAAACCTTGAAAGTGCGTTTAAATAGGAATTGCCTAATATATTGCCAAGCTCCTGGTATACTGAATAATAAATTTCCTCACTTGGAATGTCAAATCCTATGAGCATTTCGTCTGCTATTAGCCTTGCACTATCAGGTTTCATAACAAACAAAATATTACCAGGGGCATCACCAAAAACCTTTAAAAGAACAGCAATAACTAAATCTTCTTCATCTCCAATTCTTGATACCATATCATTAAAAAGTAGGACATCCACCTGTGGAACCGTCATATCGACCTTTTTATTTATAAGTTGTGATAGGGCTGTTGCAGCATTACCAGCCCCAATATTGCCTATCTCCTTTAGGGCATCAAGCTGAATATCATTTAAGTTAAATTCCACGCAAATCACCCGCTTATACTAAGGCTGCAACATCTAATATTAGAGTTACCAATCCATCTCCTAATATAGTTGCGCCAACATATTCTTTTTGTTTTTGCAATAACTTCCCTAAAGGTTTTATAACTATTTCCTGCTGTCCTAAAAGGGAATCCACCAATAGTCCCACAGTTTTTTCTCCAACCTTTACGATAACACAGAATTTTTCTTCTAATTCTACCTCCATTAAGTTTAATTTTTCAGAGAGTCTAATTAAAGGAATAACATTGTTCCTGTAGATTATTACCTCTTTATTATTGGATATTTTTATTTCACTAAGATTTATCTTAATAACCCTATCTATAAAGCCTAAGGATATTGCAAATGTTTCTTCTGAAACCTTTACCAGTAGGGCTTGTATTATAGACAATGTTAATGGAAGCCTTATTATAAAGGCTGTTCCCTTTCCAACTTCACTTTGAACCTCAATGCTTCCACCTAATGAAGTTATCTTTGTTTTAACGACATCCATTCCAACGCCTCTACCGGATATGTCTGTAACCTTTTCGCTGGTGCTAAATCCTTGAAGGAATATGAGGTTTCTTATATCCTGCTCTGACATACCATCAGTATTTATGCCAAGCTGATTTGCCTTTTTCTTTATTTTATTTACATCAAGACCCCTTCCATCGTCTTCTACTTTAATAACGGCTTTATTTCCTTCTTGGTAAGCAACAAGCTTTACAGTCCCCTTTGAGCTTTTTCCCTGTTTTATCCTCTCTTCAGGTGTTTCAATGCCATGATCTATTGCATTTCTAAGAAGGTGAACAAGGGGTTCTCCTATTTCATCGATAACTGTTCTGTCAAGTTCTGTATCCTCGCCCTTCATAACAAATTCTATTTCCTTTCCAAGTTCCTGGGCAAGGTCTCTAACCATCCTTGGGAATCTATTAAATACCTTTTCTATTGGGAGCATCCTAACCTTCATTACAAGATCTTGAAGATCTGTCGTTATTCTTCCAACTTGTTCTAATGTTTCATGTAGCTCCTGAGACTTAAAGTCTCTGCTTATCTGCTCCAGCCTCGTTCTATGGATTACAAGCTCCCCAACTAAATTCATGAATTTATCAAGTCTTTCAAGATCAACTCTTACTGATTGGGATACCTTTTTTGTGTTTTTATCTTCTTCTTTTACTTCTGAAGTATTTACAACATCTTTTTGTTTATTTTCCTCAACTTTTTCTACTGTTTCTTCCTTCCTGTCATCCTTCTTTATTTTTACCCTTTCAACCTCTACCTTTTCAACTTCAGAGATACCCTCTATCTTTGATTTAATATCCTTTTCACTCTTTTGGGTTATAAGTATTAAATAGAATTGGTTTTCAAAGTTTTCCTGTTCAAGATCCTCAATTGAAGGAACTGATTTTATAATCTCTCCTAATTCTTCAAGGGTTTTATATACTAAAAATGCCCTTGCAGATTTTAATATGGAGTCCTTATATATTGTAACATTTATCTTTAAAACATTATAGTTCTTTTCAAGGGCGCTTTTTATAATATCTTTATCATATTCATTAAATTCTATTTCTAGCTCTACTTTTTTCTCTGTAATAGATGCAGCTTTTCCTTTTTCAATGTTTTTAAGGGTCTCAATTATTTCTTCAACCTCTGCATCTTCAGTCCCTTTTTCCCTTATATTTTCAATCATTTCCTGAAGCTTATCTACACATTTAAATAATAGTGTTATAATATCAGAATTAACATTTAATTGGTCATTTCTAATTTTATCAAGGACATTTTCCATCTTATGGGTTAAATCTGCTACCCTCTCAAAGGCCATGCTGGCAGCCATTCCCTTTAAAGTATGGGCAGCTCTGAATATTGAGTTTATAATTTCCTTATCATCTGGATTTTTCTCAAGGGATAAAAGGCCTTCATTTAACCTTTGAATATTTTCTTCTGATTCTTCAAGAAATATATCAAGATATTGTGACATATCCATAATTACACGCCTCCTGGTTTTCTATATATAAATGTTGACGCCTTTTCAAATCCAAGTTCCCTATAATTATATATGCTCTCGGTTGCCCCTACAAACAAAAGCCCTCCCGGGTTCATAGCTTCATAAAACTTTTTATATATCTGATTTTTTACCTCCTGTGTAAAGTAGATGACTACATTTCTACAAACAATAAGGTCAAAGCCTGTCTCATATTTGTCTAATATTAAATCATGATGCTTAAAGGTTACTCTATTTTTTATAGCATCCTTCACAATATAATTATCGCCTTCAATAGTAAAATATTTATCTAAAATTTCTTTGTCCACATTTCTTACATCTTGGGGCTTATATACACCTTTTTTAGCAACCTCAAGAATAGTTTTATCGATATCTGTAGCTATAATTTGATGCCTCTTGTTTGGAGTCAATCTATCCATTATTATGGCTAAAGTATAAGGCTCCGCGCCGTTTGAACAAGCTGCACTCCAAATTTTTAATATTTTTTTATCAGGATTTAGTAATTCTTTGATCTTCTTCTCAAGGTCCATAAAAAGATCCTTATTTCTAAAGAATTCGGAAACATTTATAGTTAAGTGATCCAAAAATTTTTTACTTAGATTGGGATCTGTTTTTAATTTTAAAATAAAGTCATCTTCATTTGTTGCGCCGGCCCTAGTCATAAAGCTTTCAATTCTTCTCGTTAATTGCTTTGATTTATATGCACTAAGATCAATTCCGTATTGTTTAAAAACAAATGTTTCTATTTTCTTAAAGTCCATCAACTTCTCCCCCGAATAATTTTTACTATTTCTTCTGCTATTTGGTAGTCTGGCATTACGTAGTCGACGCATCCTGTTTCGATGGCTGCCTTAGGCATACCAAATATTGTGGATGTTGCTTCATCTTGTGCAATAGTTATTCCGCCTTTTAACTTGATAGCCTTTATTCCTTCTGCTCCATCCCTTCCCATTCCGGTTAAAATTACTGCAAGATTATTTTCACCAAATTCCTCTGCCGCAGATAGAAAAAGCTTATCAACTGCAGGTCTAACACCATGAATTTGAGGTGACAAATCAAGTTTTATTTGCTTGTTTTTAACGAACATATGGAACCCGCCTGGAGCAATGTATACAACGTTTGGTTCTATTTTATCGCCATCCTTTGCCTCTATGACTTTTAAATTGCTGTATTTATCTAATCTTTCAGCAAAGGCTTTGGTAAAACCAGCTGGCATATGCTGAACTACAAGAAGGGGAACCTCTAAATCCTTTGGAAGCTTAGTTATTAATTCAAATAAAACCTTTGGCCCACCAGTTGAAGCACCAATCAAAACTGCTTCATATTTTTTCTTATTATATGCACTTTTGTTTATCGGAGAAAATTTATCAATAGCCTTTTCTCTTTTTAGTTTTTTTCTAAGGTGAACCTTTGCATATCTTATTTTCTCTACTAAATCCTCCTTAACCTTATCTATATCAAGGGAAATAGAACCGGAAGGTTTTTGAATAAAATCAAAGGCCCCAAGCCTTAAAGCCTCAATAGTTGTCGATGAACCCTCAGAGGTTAAGCTGCTTAACATAATAACTGCAACATTACTATCCTTGATCTCCCTTAAAACTTCTAATCCGTTTTTGTTTGGCATTTCAACGTCAAGCGTTATAACATCAGGATTTAATGAGTTTATCTTTTTTATTGCATCCAATCCATCCCTTGCTGTATCGAGAACTTCCATGTCAGGTTGACTGTTTATCATATCTGTAATCATTTTTCTCATGAAGGCTGAATCGTCTACAACTAAAACCTTAATTTTATCCATAACTACAGCTCCTTCGTTCCTTTTCCTACTGTCCTTATATAGACCTTTCCAGTTTCTGCGTCTATTATCATAGTTCTTCCGTAGTTTCCTCCCAGGTCTTCAGCAACTACTTTGATATTTAGCTTTTCCAATATTTCCTTAACAGCCCGAGCATTTCTATTTCCAATGTCCATCAGTGGAGATTTATCGCTAGTTTGAAACATGCTGGCTCCACCTGCAATTTTAGCGGTAATATTAGTTTTTTTAGCTCCAAGTTCTAACATCCTATCAAGAAGCATTGGTATGGCAAGATCAGCATATTTCATCGGATTGGTATTATTTGTAAACTTAGAGCTTTCTGGTAGCATAATATGAGCTAAACCGGCAATTCTTTTTATTCCATCATAAAGAGCAATGCCTACGCATGAACCTAATCCAATAGTTATTAGTTTATCAGGTGGTAAGGCTGTATTCAAATCCCCTATGCCAACCTTAATTTCCTTTGATTCCATATTATCTACTCCATTTTTTAGTTTAGTAAGCTGTCGATATCATCTTTACTTAAAATTTTATCTGGATTAATTTCTAAAATAATTCTACCGCTAAGTTTAATCATGTTTTGAATATATCTATTTTTTGAAGCTGTAACAATATCAGGTGAAGTCTCAATGTTTTCATTTCTTATATCTGAAACCTCTAATACAGTATCCACTAAAAAGCCAACTGTTTTTTGATTGCTCTTTACTACTATGATCTTTTTATCGGATGATTCATTGTAATCCATGTTAAATTTCCTTTTTAAATTAATGATAGGTAAAATTGATTCTTGATAATTTATAACTCCTTCAACATAATAAGGAGCCTCAGGGATCTTTGTAGGTTCAACATAACCTAATATTCTCTCAACATGTTGAATATCACAGGCAAACTCCTCGTTGCCCAGCTTAAAAATAATAACCTTCCTTTCCAACTGCATCACCCCTATAATTTTAGTTTTTCTACAATGAGTTCACCCTTTTCGATGTAGGCCTTTAAATTTTTTACAGGATATTCTATTTTGTAGGTTATATCGTCAAATTGGATTAATGTGTTTTGAAAGGCAACCCTTGCTTCTATAATTCCATGTTTTGATGTTTTTAGGATCGTTACAACCCCTGCGCTTGAACCTACTTCAGATGCCTTAATTGCCTTTTCCGCAACCATCTGGCCTCCTCTAAATATAGCCTTGTCGGAGATAAACCTTATTTGATTTTTAGCTACTATATTTGTATTATAGCAACCTTGTCCAGTTATTTCTACATCGTTGCTGGCAAAAATTTTCGAATTTTGACAATAGGAAACATAAACATCTGCTGGAGTGTTAAGAAGTTGAAAAGTATCGATAAAATTTCCCACTTCCTTAAGCATATTAGTCAATCCATCATAGTCCAAAAGATCATTATTCTTAATCATTAAAATATAATTAAATAATTTTTTCCAGTTAACATAAATATCATTATGAAAACCTGATGAAATAAACTCATCGTTCTTTATGATCTCCTGCATTTTATTAGGAAACTTTGATTCAATGATAAGCATTAAAACGCGTCCAATATTTTTATCGATCTTTATTTTGCCAAGCTTTATAAGTTCCGTTAAAGCAATTAGAGAAGTTTTAAGAATATCATATACATCTTTTATCAACTTAAGGGCCTTCTCATTGTTTATTTGATTACACCCTGCTATTAAATTTGATGAAATTACATTTTTCTTAACCACAATATTGCCATTTGTTGCAATCTCTGCTTCAAGGACATCGCCATGGATTATAACATTGTTTCCTGCTCTTATTTTGAATCCTTCTTTTACCGTTCCCACTACTTCAACATTCCCATCAAATTTTATGTTTCCTGTCTTTATATCAACATCTCCATTTATCCTTAATACTTCAAATACACATACCTTTCCTGATTTAACCTCTGGCATACCTGAAATTTCAGCATAGGCTTTATTTTCATTTACAACACATCCTGGTCCCGATAAAAGCCTTTTAACAACCCTTTTTCTTGGCTTAACCGGTCGACCGTAAACGTCAAAACCTATTGACCCGTCTCTCCCGTCAAATTTTTCTGCAAGGACATCTCCCTTTTCCACATATTCGTATGTTATTCTATTAAAATAATCTACTTTTATTGCATTTTCAACATCTTCTTCATTTTTATTGCCAAAATAGTAAACAATCCTATCATCCTCAGGTTCTTTGATTTTCTTCCCCTCAGCAACAAGGAATCTGCCCCCATCTATTGCCCTTTCTATTTCTTCTTTTTTAATTCCATAAATAATATTTTTTTCCCTTAGGCTTTTTTCTATTTCTTCCCTTGTGAATTTCTTTATGCTCTTATGTTTTATTTTCCCAGTTATAAATAATTCATGCTGGGGTTCCATATCCTCTATTTCATATTCAATATATGGCTCATAGGAAATATCTATATAAACTTCCATAGCATCTTCCGTAACGTAAATGTTCAAATTTCTTTTTCCCTCTATTATTTTGGGGACAACTTTAACTATATCTTCTTTTTTTACATGGCACTCTCCGTCTATCTTTTTTTCATTTATATAAACCTCAACACCTTCTCCAACTATAATTTTAGGCGGATTTTCCCCATCAACATAAATTATTTTTCCTGATTTAATTCCTATTTTTCCTTCACTATTACTCATTAAAATCCCCCCTCCTGCTAATGCCCCTTAGCAATATAATTGAAGCAGAATAATAAACAACAGCAACTATCCAACCAGCTAAAACATCGCTTAAGTAATGAACACCTAAATAGATTCTACTAAAACCCACTAAAACTGCTAAAAGCAAGACTAACCCCTTATATAAATTTTGATGTTTAAACTTAAAGACATACTTAATCAAATAAATTATAAATAAGGATAATGTTAAAAAAATCATTGCATGTCCACTCGGAAAACTATAGCCAGCTGCATCTATTAGCCTAAAATTATAAGGTCTTTGCCTTTTAAATAAGGATTTTAAATATTCGTTAAATATCCAAACTATAAAAATGTTTGCTCCAAAATAAAGGGATAGCACTTTATAATTCTTTGCTAATAATATTATCGTAATAATTAAAGTTAAAATTAATACCGTCCAAAAATTACCAAGGAATGTAATTGCTTTAAAAAGTCCATCTAAAAATGGATTTCTTAGCGCAAGAATAAACTTAAATATATATGCATCGTATCTTTCAAACAAATAAAAACTATGATCTTCAATTAAATCAAAAATAAGCATCAAAATAAACAATGATAATAAAAATGTGGCAATCATGTAATATCCAATCTTCTCTAAAATCCTGTATTTTTGCAATCCTTTGTAAACATTTTCTACTAAATTTTTTATATTAGAAAATAATTTTATTTTATTCAAGTTTAGTCTATCCTTCGATATTTTTATGCTATAGAAGGCTAATAAAAATATAAAGGTGATTCCAATTGTGATGTATTCAAAATTGTTTTTTATAAACTTATCTGCATCCTTAAAGAAAAATATCAACGTTGCTTCTAAAAAGAACCTCATTCCTCTTCCGATTATCGACGCAATTACAAATACGTTTTTTCTTATCCTAAAGACTCCAGCTGAAACAGTAAAAATTTTATATGGAATAGGTGTAAATCCTGCAATTGCAACAGCCCATCCGCTATATTTATTGAAATACTCTTCAACCTTTATTATTTTTTCCTGTGAAAACCACCTTTTTAAAAAAGGGCGCCCAAGTTTATAACCTAAAAGATATCCAAACATACCTCCTAAAACAGAAAAAACAGTAGTTATTGCAGCATAAAAAAAAGCCAAACTTTTGTTAACTAACATCATAGGTATTAAAACAACATCTGGAGGAACAGGAAAAAAAGATGACTCTGTAAAGGAAAGAACTGAAAGTCCAACTATACCAAATTTACTTATAAAATTTATAAAACTTTCCAAAAACTTTTCCATGTCTTTTCACCTCAGTTTATAATTGACATATAAAATTATAGCATAAATTTGAGTTTTATTAAAATATAAAATAAAAAATATTTTTTAACTGAGAATTATTTATAGACCCAATTAACCAGTTGACAATAATATATTTTTTTAATAGAATATAACTTGTCGGTTCATGGGGGTGGATAGGTGCTGGTGTGCCTACCGGTCTTCAAAACCGTGTTGACGGGCTGAAACCCCGTTGGGTGGGTTCGATTCCCACACACTCCCGCCATAAGATAAAGCCTGATGTCTTAAGACGTCAGGCTTTTTTAATTTAAGCCAATACCCTTTGATCTTCTATTCTTTTGGTAAGCTTTATTGAATCGAAATATTCAAGTATTGCTACTGCATACTTTCTGCTGGTTGAAAGCATATCCCTATATTGAGCTGCGGTTATACTGCCTTCCCTTTTTATAAAATCTATTAGCATGTCCTTTGCCCTTTCATAATCTTGAGCTTTTAAGTAAATTTCCTCATTAATTTTAACTAGTGTCCCTAAATCAACTAAAGCTTCAAATACCATTTTTGCATCCCTTTCATCCCTTCCAAACCCTTTTATCAAATCTTCAGGTTTTGGAGGTTGATATTTCGCTTCTTCAAAACGCATTAAAATTTCTTGTTTTATATTTTCTTGTTTTTGATTAAAACAAATATTGAAATCCTTTAAAGATATATAAATGTTTTCAATCTTTATTGTATCATCGCATAAAAGTTCTAAGATCTTATCATAAATCTTTTGTTTAATATTTTTGCCAAAAACTTTAATCTTTAACTCTTCCTTAGTTATTCCAAATTTCAATGGATTTATCCTATGATAATCTGCTAAAATTTGTGCGATATTTTTCTTTATTTCTTCCAAATAGGTCTTATGCAGATAAACTTCCTCATCACCTATATTTAACTTTATGATTTTTTCTTTTCTTATCAAGGTTTCCAATATATCGTCCAAATTGCTGTAGTTTTTACCCGAAAGCTTTATAATATCGTTTATGCCGATAAAGTCCTTGCTGTTATTTTTAATAGTTTGTTCTATTATTTCGATAGGGTCACCCTTTTCCTTTAATAAAAGCTCATTAATAACCTTTTCATCAAAGGCTTTATGCTTAACTGGATTTGGATCAAGGATAGTTCCTCCACCGACAGTAATCATTGGAGAGTATGTCCTTATGACATATTTATCTCCCCTTTTTGCCGCTATAGGGGATTCTAATCTTATTTGAATTAGAGCTGTTTCTCCAGGATTTATCACTTCTTTATCTAATATATATACCCTACCTAAAAGCTCGCTAGTGCCATGATATATCCTTATTCTATCCCTATTTTCAAGGGGATAGGGTGCATCCTTAAGATAATTTAGTCTACAGTCTAGCATCATACTAACTTGAAGGGAGTTGGGTTTAGATAAAACATCTCCCCTTTCAATATCTTCCTTTTTTACATTTGCAAGATTTATAGCTACCCTTTGACCTGCATAGGCAGTTTTAACGGATTTTTCATGGACTTGTAATCCTCTAACTTTTGTTGTTATTTCTTTAGGATAAATAGAACATATATCCCCTTCGTATATCGTCCCTGATATTAATGTTCCTGTAACTACAGTTCCAAAACCGCTTACGCTAAAAACTCTATCTATCGGCAGCCTAAAATCAGTAAAAGTATCTCTATCCTCCATATCCTTTGTAAGTTCATCTATGGTTAGAGCTAATTTTTCTAAACCTTCTCCAGTATAGGATGATACAGGTATAATTGGTGCATCCCTTAAAAACGTATCACTAATTTCTGTTTTTATATCCTCAATAACCATCTTTAACCATTCTTCATCTACAAGATCCTTTTTGGTAACAACAACAATGCCCTTTTTTATATCCAAAAGATTGAGTATATTTAGATGTTCCCTTGTCTGGGGCATTATCCCCTCATCAGCTGCTATTACTAAAAGAACGATGTCTATTCCAGTTACCCCTGCCAGCATATTTTTTATAAATTTTTCATGTCCAGGAACATCAACTATTCCTGCCCTTCTTCCTGAAGGCAAATCAAAATAGGTAAAACCTAAGTTTATAGAAATACCTCTTTCCTTTTCCTCCTTTAGAGTATCTGTATCTCTTCCTGTTAGGGCTTTAATTAGAGTAGTTTTTCCGTGATCTATGTGTCCTGCTGTTCCGATTATAACATGCTGCATATATTCCACCCCTGATTATAAAATTTTATTCAATGAATCAACAATAATATGAAAATCATCATCAAATAATGTTCTAACATCAATAATAATATTTTCTTTATATATTCTAACTATAATTGGAACTTCCTGCCTTCTTAGTTCTAACTCTACATCTTCAATTTTCTTAAACTTAGGTTTTATTGTAATTACATATGTTGTAATGGTCTCAAGGGGCATTGCTCCTCCACCAAATTGTGATACATCCTTTTCGATATTAAGTTCCGCCCTATCTGAAATTATTTTCTTTAATTGACTATAAAGTTTTTTAGCCCTTTTTTGGATTAACTCAATATTCATAGTCATCATTCTAAGAGCAGGTATTTCCTTTATTGCCCTTTCTTCATCTAAATAAAGCTTAAAAGTTGCTTCTAGAGCAGCTAAAGTCATTTTATCAATTCTTAATGCCCTTGTTAATTGATTTTTCTTCATCCTATCTATTAAATGCTTTTTGCCTACAATTATTCCTGCCTGTGGGCCTCCAAGGAGTTTATCACCGCTAAAGGTAACTACATCTGCCCCCCTTTTTATGCTCTCCTGAACAGTAGGCTCATAGGGAAGTCCATACTTTGAAAAATCTATCAATACACCGCTACCTATATCTTCAACAACTGGAAGATTATATTTTTTCCCTAATTCCACAAGCTCCTCAAGGGAAATTTCCTTAGTAAATCCAAGTATCTTAAAATTGCTTTGGTGAACCTTTAGGATAAGGGCAGTATTTTCATTTATTGCATTTTCATAATCGTAAAGATGGGTTTTATTGGTTGTTCCAACTTCAACAAGTTTAGCCCCACTCTGTTCCATAACTGCAGGAACTCTAAAGGAACCACCAATTTCAACCAATTGGCTTCTTGAAACTATAACCTCTTTTCCCTTAGCAAGAGTTGACAAGACCAGCATTACTGCTGCTGCATTATTGTTTACTACCATCGCTGCTTCAGCACCAGTTATTTTGCAAATGATTTCTTCCACATGGCTGTATCTTGATCCCCTCTCACCCTTTTCAAGGTCATATTCTAAATTGTTATATCTTGATGCTACCTCAACAACTGCATCAATCGCATCCTTTGATAAAACTGCCCTACCTAAATTGGTATGCAAAATAGTTCCCGTTGCGTTTATAACCCTTTTTAAGTGATTTTTGCTTTTAACATTCAAAAGTTTTATTATTTTATCTATTACATCATCATAAGTAAATTCTTCTATATTTCCATCTAATATATCTTTTCTATAGCTATCTAAAATTTTTCTTATAATGTCAATTTTTAAATTCCGCGCAATATCAAAGTCCTGTATTCTATCATCAGATAGAATCCTATCAACCTTAGGCAGCTTTGATAAAAGTAGATTCTTATTTTGCATCCTTTTGCCTCCTATTAATTTATAATAATATGATAATCCTTAAACTTTTCAACATATCCAGCTACATAAGCATCTATTCCATTTTCAATAAGTTCACTTAATAATTTTAGCCCTTCCCTTTCCGGTAGTGAATACATAAGTCCTCCAGAAGTTTGTGGATCAAATAAAAGATCAAGAACATAATCTTCAGTTGTATTATTCTTATATTGATCGTTCAAATAGTTTTTGTTTCGATATGTTCCAGCAGGAATTAAACCCATTTTAGCGTATTCTACGGCACCTTCAATATATCTTATATTCTTGCTTATAATATTTATAGTAACATTACTTCCCTTTGCCATTTCAAAAGCATGTCCTATAAGGCCAAAGCCTGTAATATCAGTGCAGGAATTAATAGAATATTTTTCTGCAATCTCAGCTGCACCTTTGTTAAGCATAGCCATATATTTTATCGCTTCATTTATTTCCTTTTCGCTGGCTAACTCTCCCTTTATTGCTGTGTTTATAAGCCCTGTTCCTATTGGCTTTGTTAAAATTAATATATCTCCTTCCTTTGCATTGGAATTGGATAAAACCTTATTGGGGTGGACAATTCCCATTACCGAAAGGCCATATTTAGGTTCATCATCGTCAACGGTATGCCCACCTACGATTATTGCTCCAGCTTCTTTTACTTTATCTGCTCCTCCCCTTAAAATTTCACCCAAAATTTCCATATCCTTGCACTGTGGAAAGGTAACGATGTTTAATGCCAAAACTGGTTTACCACCCATAGCATAGACATCGCTTAAGGAGTTTGTTGCTGCAATTTGTCCAAAGGTATATGGATCATCAACCACAGGGGTAAAAAAATCCAAAGTTTGAATGATGGCAATTTCATCGCTTATCTTATAAACTGCTGCATCATCAGATGTATCATATCCTACTATAAGATTTTCATCATAAAATTTAGGCAATCTTGATAATATATCCGATAAGGCCTCCGGCCCAATTTTCGCAGCTCATCCAGATGCTTCAACCATTTGAGTTAGCTTTATCTTTTCCATTTCATCACATCCTTCCTATATTCATTAATCCTATCCTCATGATAATTTTAGCCAAAAATGCACATATGTTCAATATTATCTTACTGTTATTTTATCCTTTATATTTTCAAACATCTTATCTCCAATTCCGCTAACATTTTTAATATCCTTTATATCTCTAAATGGCCCATTTTTTTCTCTATATTCAATAATTCTTTGGGCTATGGCATCACCAACTCTTGGAAGCGTCTTTAGCTCTTCAAGTGTTGCTGTGTTAATATTTATCTTTGAACTTATTGTTTTACCTTGACTATTGTTTAATAAGCCTTCAATTGAAGGAACAAATATATAGTCTTCATCCTTTAATTTCATAGCTAAATTTAGGTTTTCCTTTGCTGCCTTATCAGTAAATCCACCTGCAATATCTATTAACTTATACAATCTTTCTCCTTCAATTAAAGTATATACCCCCGGTTTCTTAACCTCCCCACATATATACACCTTTATCTCTTTAATATCATTTTCGTTTTGTTCTTCTTGAAGCCTTGAAGTTTTAATAACCATCATCTCGTTTTTTCTTTTATCCTTGTAATAATAAAAAGAGGTTATAAAAAGGATAATAAAAAGGAAAACAGCCAAGCCTATTTTTTCTCTCCTTGTTAAATCCATGAACATCACCCCAAATAGAATATTGACAAAAATTAATTCATTTAAACATTGAATAATTATATAGTTTTTTGTTAAAATAAATTTGTTTATGAATGACGGAAGGAGATGTTTATGAAAAAATATGCTGTATTAGTGTTAATGTTAATATGTATTTTCTTTAACATTGCAAATGTAAATGCTTCCATAAATGTTGATGCTGAAGGATGTGTGTTGGTAGACTTGCAATCGGACAAGATACTTTTTGAAAAAAATAAGGATCTAAAGCTTGCACCAGCAAGCACAACAAAAATAATGACAGCTCTTTTAACAATTGAAAAATGCAACTTAAACGATAAAGTCATTATAGGGAAAAAGCCTCCCTTTGCAGATGGAAGCAAAATTTATCTCATAGAGGGCGAGGAGTTAACGGTAGAACAGCTTCTAAATGCCCTTTTGATTGAATCAGCCAACGATGCTGCCCAGGCCCTTGCAGAATATATTTCCGGTAGCGAAGAAGAATTTGCAAAATTAATGAATCAAAGGGCTGTAGAATTAGGCTGTAAAAACACTCATTTTGTTAATGCTTCAGGGCTTTATGATCCTAACCATTATACCAGCGCATATGACTTATACCTAATAACTAAAAAAGCCTTCGAATATCCAAAGTTTAGAGAAATAGTATCGAAAATTAGATATGAAATTCCACCCACCAACAAACAGCCCCAAACCCGATACCTTTATAGTCATAATAAACTTATTAATGGCAATAGAAGATATCGGTATCAGTGGGCAGATGGTGTTAAAACTGGATATACGATAAAATCAAAACATGCCTTTGTAGGTTCTGCAACTAAGGATGGCAGAACCCTAATAGCTGTAGTTTTAAAAAGCAATGCCCAATATTATAACGATATTATCAAACTTTTTAATTACGGTTTTAACGATTTCCAAACAAAGCTGATTTTAGATAAAAACACAGCTGCCACTCATATAATTATAGATAACAAATCTATTCCCCTTTATCCAGCTGAAGATATATATATTACATTAAAGAAAAATGATAATTTTAATGATATAGAAAAAAAGATTAATGTTGTTTCTAATATAGAAAAATTTACAAAAGGTGAAACCTTAGGTTCTGTAGATATTTATAAAAATAATAATCTTCTTAAATCCGTTCCCTTAATTGCAAATGAAGATTTTGGTAGTTTGTTTTATGATCTTAAATATGTTGAAACTGGTAAATACAAGAAAAGACCTTCAAACTGGATTGTAATTCCTACTATAATAGTCGTAACCCTATTCTTTTATAAAAAGTTTAAAAGAAAAGGAAAATTTAAAATAAAAAAAGGAAAGTAAAGGGATAGACCCTTTACTTTTTTATTATCTTGCAATGGCAATCGCTTCAATTTCAATTAGCGCATCCTTGGGCAGCCTTGCAACTTGAAAGGCTGATCTTGCTGGCATCTTTTCTTTAAAATATTCAGCATAAACTTCATTTACACTAGCAAAATCATTTAAATCCTTCAAGAAAACTGTAGTTTTAACAACATCATCAAGGCTTGAACCAGCTGATTCTAATATCGCCTTTATGTTCTCCAAGCACTGTTTTGCAGCAGCCTTTATATCGTTATTGATAAGGTCTCCAGTCTTAGGGTCAATAGGAAGCTGGCCTGATGTAAAGATAAAATCGCCAGCCTTAATACCTTGGGAATATGGTCCAATTGCTGCTGGAGCATTAGTTGTAGAAAGAACAACCTTTTCCATAACTTTACCTCCTTTTATTTAACCACAATATTAACAAGTTTTCCAGGAACAACTATTTCCTTTACAATTGTCTTTCCTTCTATGAAGGATTTAATCTTTGAATCTTCCTTTGCAGTATTTAATATTTCTTCATTTGATGCATCAACTGGAACTATGAGTTTTCCTTTTACTTTACCATTGATCTGAACAACTATTTCAATTTCATCAACTTCAAGAGCATCTTCATCGTAATCTGGCCATCTTTGCTCATGGATGCTGCCAGTCTTTCCTATTCTTTCCCAAAGTTCTTCTGTTATGTGTGGAACAAAAGGTGCTAATATAAGCAGCATCTTTTCGATTGCCTCAGCAAGAACATCGTAATTTGGATTTTCAATGTCTTTATATTGATACATTGCATTTACAAGCTCCATGACTGCACTTATTGCTGTATTAAAATTGAATCTTTGTGCTATGTCTTCTGTTACCTTTTTTACTGTATAATGGGCAATTCTTCTCATTTCTTTATCTTGTTTTGTTAACTTATTTACATCCAACTTATTTGCCTTTTTAATCATCGGTTCCAGCTCATCAACCAATCTCCATACTCTATTTAAGAACCTAAAGCATCCTTCTACTCCTTGATCGCTCCATTCAAGGTCCCTTTCTGGCGGTGCTGCAAATAAGATGAATAATCTTGCTGTATCTGCTCCATAATTTGCTCTTATTTCTTCCGGGCTTACAATGTTGCCCTTAGACTTTGACATCTTTGCCCCGTCCTTTAAAACCATACCTTGCGTTAAAAGGTTTGTAAAAGGCTCATCAACTGGTGAAATTTTAAAGTCATATAAAGCCTTTGCAAAAAATCTTGAGTATAATAAGTGAAGTATTGCATGCTCTACCCCGCCTACATACTGGTCAACAGCCATCCAGTATTTTGCCTTATCATAGTTAAAGGCTTCTTTATCGTTATGGGGGTCGGTATATCTAAAGTAATACCATGAAGAACATACAAATGTATCCATTGTATCTGTTTCTCTTGTAGCTCTGCCTCCGCACTTAGGACAAGTTGTATTAAGGAAACTTTCTGATGTAGTAAGTGGTGATTCCCCTTTACCTGTAAATACAACATCCTCTGGCAGCAATACTGGCAGCTTATCCTCTGGAACTGGAACTTCACCACATTTTTCACAATAAACTATCGGAATTGGTGCTCCCCAATATCTTTGTCTTGAAATCAGCCAATCCCTCAATCTAAAGTTTACCTTTTTTATTCCATAATTATTTTCTTCTATAAACTTTACAATTTCACCATAGGCTTCAGAGTTTCTCATTCCGTTAAATTTGCCAGAATTAATCATTATTCCCTCGCCTGTATAAGCTTCTGTTAGGGTTAAGCTTTCATCTCCATTGGGTGATATTACAACCTTTATTGGAAGATTATACTTTTTAGCAAATTCAAAATCCCTTTCATCATGGGCAGGAACTGCCATAACTGCACCAGTTCCATAATCTAAAAGAACATAATTGGCTATCCAAATTGGAATTCTTTCATTGTTAACTGGATTTATTGCGTAGGCGCCAGTAAATACACCTTCTTTTTCTGTTTCATTTGATGTTCTTGTAATTTCATTTAAATACTGCATTTTATCTACAAACTCTAATACTTTTTCTTCATATTCTGTTCCTTTTACAAGCTCCTTAACAAGCGGATGTTCAGGAGCAAGAACAACATAGGTTACACCAAATACGGTATCAGGCCTTGTTGTAAATATTGTAATCTTTTCTTGTCTTCCTTCAATAGCAAAATCTATTTGGGCACCTTCGCTCTTTCCTATCCAGTTTTCCTGCATTATCTTAACCTTGTCAGGCCAACCCTTTAATTTTTCAATGTCCTTTAACAGTCTATCTGCATAATCGGTGATTTTAAAATACCATTGCTCTAAGTTCTTTTTGCCTACAGCAGTTCCACAACGTTCACATTTACCATTTACAACCTGCTCATTAGCGAGAACAGTTTGGCAGGATGGACACCAATTTACAAAGGACTTTTTCTTATACGCTAAGCCGTTTTTATACATTTGAAGGAACATCCATTGAGTCCATTTGTAGTAATCCGGCATACAAGTTTTAACTTCTCTATCCCAGTCGTAGCTAATTCCAAGTGCTTTTAATTGTTTTTCCATCTCCTCCATGTTATTTATTGTCCAATCCTTTGGAGGAATTCCGTGTTTTATTGCTGCATTTTCAGCTGGAAGGCCAAAGGCATCAAATCCTATTGGATGTAAAACATTATATCCCTGCATCCTTTTAAATCTTGCAATAACATCACCTATGGAATAATTCCTTACGTGGCCCATATGTAATTTTCCAGATGGATATGGGAACATAACTAGCATGTAATATTTTTCCTTATCTGAAAAATCCTCACCATGAAAATTATTCTTTTCTTCCCAAATCTTTTGCCATTTCTTTTCAATTTCTAAAAAATCATAAAAAGCCATGATTCCACCTCCTAAAGTATTATATAAATAAAGGGGTTCTCCATCCCTTTTTAGGGACGGGGAACCCCGCGGTACCACCCTAATTGGCCATAGGCCCTCTCGTTTAGATAAAGGTCTCCCTGCATATTGCTAAAAAGGCGAGTTCAATAAGCCGTGCTTACTGGTTTGCACCCTCCACCAGCTCTCTGAAAGCCGTGCCTATTTACTACTCCTTTTAATATGCTATCAATATTCAATTATGGTATATTATAAATTAATATTTAAATTTTGTCAAAGTTTTATACATTTACTGCAATTGCATCTGCCCAGAGCCTTTCTATATCATAAAAGTCCCTGTCCTCTGTATAAAAGACATGCACAATTATATCACCATAATCTAATAAAACCCATCTTGCAGAATTATATCCTTCCTTATGCCTTACGTAAAACCCCTTCTCCGAAAGCTTTTCTTCTATTTCATCGGCTATTGCCTTAACTTGGACTGTAGAAGTTCCGCTACATACTACAAAATAGTCTGCGATTGGGCTTAAATGGGATACGTTTAATATCCTAACATCCTTAGCCTTTTTATTTAAAGCAGCATTAGAAATATAATAAGCTAAGCTTGCTGAACTTTTCAAATTATAACCTCCTCATTTTATCTTAGTATATTTTATGTTTTATTATGACATTAGTTTCATTTAATAGCGTCTGTCCCAAGTATAATTATAATTTCATTTTCGTTATCTTTCAAATAATTTACTTCTCCAATTTTTAAAAATTCCTTAATCTTGTGGGCAATTTCAACATTTGATGTTTGTATTTCTGTTTTTTCATAGGCAACTGAATAATTTCCAGTCTTAATATTTTTATAACCTAATTGTGATAACCTTTCTTTATATTTCTTTGCAAGTCCATTAACATTTGTAGAATTTAAAATAATTATTTTTAAATCATTATCTTTTTTAAAATATGATAGAACCTCTTTATTTTTATCCTCATCATATATATAATATGAAATCCCCGAAATATATTTAGGTTCCCCCTTTAATGTCTCACTTTCAATAGAGTCAGCATGCATTCCGATAGCCTTATAGGCATAATAAACCATCAATTTAGGTGGAATATTCGTTTTAGTCCATCTTACAACTGTATTCAACAAATTGGGAATTCTAATTATTCCTTCCGGAGTCTTAAGTTTCATAAGAATAAGCTTTAAAAATTCCTGTTGAGTTGAGATTCTTCCTAAATCCCCCGTTGCATATCCAGTCCCATCGTTGTTTTTTCTCCATCTTATAAATTTTTCAGCAAGCTCCCCATTTAAGTGGACCTTTTCTCCCTTTTTAAAGTTAATATCGAGATCATAGGATTTATAATGCATATCCCTCGGAATTACTACATCAACTCCACCTATGGCATCTATTGCCCTTCTAAAGCCTTCATAGTCTATCTCAACATAATAATCTATATGGACATTTAAAAAATTTTCTACTGTTTTAATAGTTAGTTCCGTCCCCCCGATGGAATGGGCAGAATTTATTTTACAATAATCGCCGTTAATTTTTACCCTTGTATCCCTAGGAATAGATAAAATAAAGGCTTTATTTTCATTTGGATTGTAATTTACCAGCATTATTGTGTCAGAACGAGTATGAGATGATTTTTTATTTTTATAATCTCCTGCATCAACGCCTAATACCAATATATTAACAGGTTCGTTATAACTTAATTTTGTCCCTTTAAAATCATCATTTGACATTTTATTAAGCTGGTAAAAACCATATCCAAAAGCTAATCCAATAGAGGAAATAAAGAAAATTAATAACATTAAAAAAAATTTTTTTACACTTTTCTTTCTAGCCCTTTTAGTCCTTTTGTTCATCTATTTTCCACCTTTCATTAAAAGCCAATTTCTAAATTCAATAGTCAAGGGATGGATAGGAAGATTTCTATTAATAACATAAGTTAGTGTGCTGTTACAGGACATTAAAAGCGCCTCTTCAAAATTTTCAAAGGCTTTTTTTCTTATTTCTTCAACGCCTTCAAAATTACGATCAATAGATATAAAATCTGCAAGGTAAATTATTTCCTCAAAAGTCGTCATATCCTTTCTTCCAGTTGTATGATAGTATATTGCATTGAAAACATCCTCGTCATCAATCCCAAATTCAAATTTACTCAAATATGCTCCTACAGGACCATGCAAGAGAAAAGGCTGTATTTTCTGTATTTCATCAACAATTATACCATATTTATAAGCTTTAATTAACAATTCATCATCCCTTAAATTTTTTGCACAGTCATGTAGTAATGCGGCTATCTTTATTTTTTCTAAATCAACATTGAAATTTTTACCAAGTTCTATTGCGGCTTTTAAAACATTCTTTGAATGAATATATCTTTTTTCATCTAGCATTTCCTTTAATTTTTGTTCTATTTTATGAATCATGTTATCAATCTCCTCTATATAGGTCATTTTTTTGGATATAATCAATAACTTTATCCGGAAGCAAATACTTTATACTTTTTCCTTCGTTTATTCTTTTTCTTATTTCAGTTGAAGATATTTCTATATTTGGAACTTTTAAATATATAGCTTCTCCATCAAATTTATTACATTTTTCCTCAATCAATTTTAACATTTCTCTCGATTCTACATTTCTATTTACTACTACAAATTGTGCCATTTTAAAAACTTCCTTTACATTTTTCCAGCTGTCTATTTCTAAAAATGCGTCGTATCCAATAATAAACCTAAATTTGTTTACATAATATATTTTTTGTAATTCTTTTAATGTATCGTATGTATAGGAATAATCTAATCTTTTTATTTCTATATCGCTTACCTCGAAATAGGGGTTATCCTCTATTGCAAGTTTAACCATTTCGAATCTATGTTTCCCTTTAACAACTCCTATGTCCTTATGGGGTGGAACACCGGTTGGGATAAAAATTATCTTATCCAATCTCAAGCTTTCCAAAACTTCGTTTGCAATGATTAAGTGTCCCAAATGAATTGGATTAAAGGTTCCTCCAAATAAGCCTATATTTTGCAAATGGCATCACTCCAAATTAAAATTCCAAATGTTATTATATCATAAAAAATCCCTTAAGGATAATTCCTTAAGGGACTAATTTGGAAAATTTATTTGAGGTTTTTTGTCGTTTCGTCTATAAATTACAAATTTGTTTCCTATAACTTGAACCGGCTCAGCTTTTAAACTATGGCAAACATCTTGGCATGTTTCATAAGGATCTAAAAGACTATTTTTTAAAACGGTTATTTTGATTAATTCACGGGCAGTTAAGGCTTCATCTATTTGCTTTAATACCGCCTCATCTAATCCATTTTTGCCTATCTGGATAATCGATTCAATATTATTGGCAAGGCCTCTTAAATAGCTCCTCTGCTTTCCTTTCAGCATATATTCACCTCTATTCGACGAATTCAAATTCAAAATCATTCATCCTTACTATATCTCCATCCTTAATTCCCATTTGCTTTAATTCTTCGATAATACCTTTTCTTTCTAATACCTTATGGAAGTATTTTAATGACTCAGAATCATAAATATTAACGCTAAGCAGCAGTCTATCTACAAAAGATCCAGTTATTTCGAATGCGCCATCATCTGCCCTCTTAATAGTATATGTGAATTTCTTGTCTTCAGGGATATAAAATTCACCTAATGGTTCCTCATCATAAGGTGCATTTTCTAAAACCTGTCCTACATACTGCATAAGTTCTTTAAGGCCTTGATTGGTTGCTGCTGAAATTTTAAAGACCTTTATTCCATGTTTATCCATTTCAGCCTTAAGCCTTTCAAAATTTTCTTCTGCACCAGGAATGTCCATTTTGTTAGCTGCTACTATTTGAGGCTTCTTAGAAAGTTTTTCGTTATATAATTTTAATTCTTCATTTATCTGATAAAAGTCTTCAATGGGATCTCTTCCTTCTATTCCCGAAACATCCACAACATGAATAAGCACCCTTGTTCTTTCAATGTGCCTTAGAAAGTCTATTCCCAAGCCCGCTCCTTCATGGGCGCCTTCAATAATTCCAGGAATATCAGCTAGAACAAAGCTTTTAACTCCTGGAAGATCTACAACGCCTAAATTAGGAGTTAAAGTTGTAAAATGATAGTTGGCAATTTTAGGTTTTGCCCCTGTAACCATCGATAATATAGTTGACTTTCCAACATTCGGGAATCCAACGAGACCAACATCTGCTAATAATTTGAGCTCCAAAACGATCCATCTTTCTTCGCCAGGCATTCCTGGTTCAGCAAAGTTAGGAGCTTGCCTTGTAGGGGTTGCAAATTTCGTATTTCCTCTACCTCCGCGTCCTCCCTTTGCAACAACTGCCACATCTGATTCATCCTTAAGATCTGCTATAATTCTATTAGTTTCTGCATCCTTTATGACTGTTCCTGGTGGAACTTTAATGACTAAATCCTCTCCATCCTTACCAAACTTGTTGTTCGTTCCCCCATTTTCTCCTGACATAGCTATATATTTTTTCTTGTATCTAAAATCTAAAAGAGTTCTAAGGCCTTTGTCGACCACAAAAATTACATCTCCGCCTTTTCCTCCGTCTCCTCCATCTGGTCCACCAAACGGAACATATTTTTCTCTTCTAAAAGATACTGCTCCATGTCCTCCGTCTCCGGCTTTGACATATATTTTAGCAACATCTACGAACATATAATCACCTACTTTTTTCAATACTCACTTCCAAAAGAAAGGAGTTTCCAAATTCGTAAAGCCTTAAATTTAAACCATCTATTTTATATGGCGTTTCATAATTGGTAGACTTAATTTTTTCCTTTAGGCCAGTGTTATAAAAGTCGATTAAGTATGCCTTATCATCTTCGCCTATTTCAATGTAGAGTTTTTTACTAACGTTATTGCCTTTTAAGCCATTAAGCAAATACTTTTTAATGTTTTCAAACAATGTTAGTATTTCGTTTTTATTTTTTGTAAAAACTTCAGTTGGTATGTAATCAATATTTGTTATTATTTCATAGTCTGCCCCGATTTTTTCTACTTCCATTATTATGTCCTGCATAAGCAGAGAAATAAAGGGATTTTCGAGGTTATAAATTAAACTTAAACTAAACATATTTTTATTTATTTCTTTCATATACTCAATAGCCTTATCCGGTTTATTTATCTGTAAATAAGCATATATAACCTGGAGAGTATTCATAAAATTATGTCTTAATAATCTTAGCTGTTTAACTGTATATTCGACTAATTTTTCTTCATCCATAAAATCCACCTCTATTAAACCACAAAAATGCACCCTTAAGGGTGCATTTTAATCTAATTATTGAACAGCTTCTTGTGGATATACACTTACCTTTTTTCTGTCTCTTCCTAATCTTTCGTATCTTACGATTCCGCTTACAAGAGCAAATAAAGTATCGTCCTTTCCTCTTCCAACGTTTGCTCCTGGGTGAATCTTAGTTCCTCTTTGTCTTACAAGTATATTTCCCGCTAAAACGAATTGACCATCATGTCTTTTAATCCCCAGTCTTTTGGATTCACTATCTCTACCGTTCTTGGAACTGCCGACACCTTTCTTATGAGCCATTTATTACACCTCCTTTGAAGGCCTTCTATTTCAATTATGCTTCGATTTTTTCAATCTTAATTTGAGTATATGGTTGACGGTGACCTTGTTTTCTTCTGTAATCCTTTTTCTTCTTAAACTTGAAAACGATTATCTTCTTTGCCTTTCCGTGCTTTACTACTCTTGCAGTCACCTTAGCACCATCAACGAATGGTTTTCCAACAACTAGCTTGCCATCCTTTGAAACTGCAAGAACTTCCTTGATTTCTACTGTTGAATCAACATCTGCAGCAAGCTTTTCAACAAATAGCACGTCACCTTCTTGAACCCTATACTGTTTTCCGCCAGTCATTATTAATGCGTACATTCCTTTACACCTCCTCAACCGAGACTCGCCGCAATCTAGGCAGGTCTTACCTTTTAGCCCGTTGCGAGCGGTTTACAAAGCAATTCTAACATAATACCCTTAGTTTGTCAATGGACAATCTAATTTTTGAATTCATAATTTATGACATTTGGTTCTATTAAAAATTTTAATTCTATATCCCACTCTTTTTTTAATTTATCCTTAAAGCCAATCTTTTCTGATAATTCAAATGTAGTTTGTGGAATGGATACGACAAATTCTTTTTTAAAAAACTTTTCCTTGTTGTAGAGGCATTTATTTTCAATAAGCTTTAAAACATAACTTGGATTTAAAATATCCTTATAATAATCGTAATAGATTAGTTCCTTCAGTTTCTTACCCTTTCTTGCCCTTGCAAGCTCAAGAACTCCTAATTTAGTCCAACCGTAAATCCTGCTTATATTATTATCGTTTTTTGACAGTTCCATAATAAAATTTAATAGTTCTTGTTTTTGCTTATTTTCTACATCCACAAAGTCGATAAATATAATTCCTCCTGTATTTCTAAGCTTTAAAAGTCTAAATATCCTTTGGGCGGCCAATTTATTAAATTCCATCAATGATTTAATTTCAGCATTATGATAATCTATATTTCCTGAATTAACATCTATTATTGTAAATGCCTCTACTTCATCCATCACGATATTGGCTTCACCTATCAAGAAGTGCTTCCTTTTCATGGTATCCAAAATGCAATTATCGATGGTGTTAATTATATCTATACTTACGTTAAAGTTTTTGACGTCGATGTATTTTTGAAATAAAGATTTATCCTTTTCCTTTGAAAAATAAAGTTCTATGGATTCTTTTCCATTAATGTGATCATCTATCAGTTTTGAAATATAATCTTTTGACTTCATCAAAAGACATGGAGCCTTTATGTAGTTTGCTTTGTCTTTAATATTCTCCCACTTTTCTATTAAAGAATGATATTCATTTATTAACTCTTCAGTATTAAATTCTTCAGCTTCAACTAAAACACCATAATTTTCTTTTATGTTATTTTCAAACATTGATTTTATTTTCTTGTAAATTTCTTTATTTGGTGATTTTATATCTTTTATGCCCACTAACAAATGTAATTTTTTCCCAGGAAATAATATTCGACTGGAAGCTTTATGAGCTTTTTTGCCTTCAGAATCCCTCTTTATTTGCACTATTATTTCATCGCCAATTTTTAAATTTGGAGCTTCTTTTAAATCTATAAAGGCATTTTTGATTTCGCCTATATTTAAAAAGGCTATGTTTAAATAAGCGTTAATGTTCTCTACCCGTGCTTTATATATGTTTCCCTCTAATTTTTTATATGAAATATCTTCAATATAAATATCAATTAGTTCCTCATCTTCAAAAACTAAAAACCTATTTTGTGTTATTCCAGTGTCAACAAAAATTTTCTTCAATCCAAACACCTCTATGGTAGTCTAAAAAATTTATCTAATGCTATAAAATCGTTTGTCTTTGCATAAAGCTCTAATCTTGTTATTTCAAAAATTGAAAAGTCAACTCCATAATCCCTTAATACTTCAATAAGCATCTCAGGATTTAAACTTCCTTTATTGCTATTTTGAACTAACACCTTCAAGTTACTTATTTTTTCGTTATTCTCTAAAGAAATTTCATAGATCATCGGTCTTATATTTATTTCCTTTTCTCCTGATTTTGTCCTTTTTATTCTTAATATATACTTTTCATTTTTTACTTTTTCGATAACACCACCTAACTTATAAAAGTTACATGCTAGCTGTATTTGATAACTTGCAGCTTCTACCACACTCATAGCTGAAGGCTTTTTTGATTTTATCTTTATGCAATCAGTAATATATAGGCCTTTAGGAAGGCATTGATTTAAACTATCCCTAATAACTTCCTCATCAAAATCCCCCTCAAGCTCAATATCTGCATATTCACCTAAACTACCAATCCCTACTGATAAAGGAGAAGCAATCGATATTGAAGGATGTGGGTTAAAACCCTTAGAATAAACTATTGGAAGCTTAGCCCTTTTAATAGCCCTGTGTAAAGTCCTTAAAGTATCTAAATGGGAAAGAAACTTTACTAAATCAGTCTTTTGAAACTTTATTAAATATCGCACCATTAAAACAAGCACCACCTTCAAGATATTTTGTTATACCACAGGCTGTGCAACCTAACCTACAATCTTTAGTTAATATACACTCCATTGCCTTTTGGTATTCCTTTATTAAATACTCCTTGCTTACACCTGCATCTATAAAATCCCATGGAAGAATTTCATCAAGTGCTCTTTTCCTATAAGCATAAAATTCAGGATCAATGCCACACTCTTTAAATGCCTCCATCCATTTGTCGAATTTAAAGTATTCCTGCCAGCCATCGAATTTACATCCCTTTTCCCAAGCCTTTATTAGGACCTTTGTTAATCTTCTATCTCCCCTTGAAAATACCGCTTCAAGAAAGCTTATATAGGATTCATGATAGTTATAATTTATAAATTTGCTTTTTATTTTTCCCTTTAAGAATCTTTGTTTTTCCTGTAAAGTTTCAATTCTGTCCTGAGGTTCCCACTGGAAGGGAGTAAAGGGTTTTGGAACAAAGGAGGATGTGCTGACGGTTACGCTTAACCCCTTTGTCCTTTTTTCCTTAGGCAACGAAAAATATGCATCAACCACTTTTTGGGCTAAATGGGCAATGCCTTCAACATCCTCCATGGTTTCAAAGGGAAGTCCTATCATAAAATAAAGTTTTATTGTATTCCATCCCGACTGAAAGGCCGAAGTTACGGAATTTATTAAATCCTCCTCAGTAACGCCTTTATTTATAATGTCCCTCATCCTTTGTGAACCTGCTTCAGGGGCAAAGGTTAGTCCTGTTTTCCTAACTTTTTGAATTTCGTTTATTAAATTAACCGAAAAAGCATCTATTCTCAATGAAGGTAGTGAAATACCTACCTTATCCTTTTCATATCTTGATATTAAGCTCATTACTAAATTTTGAATATCAGAATAGTCACAGATACTTAAGGATGTTAGCGATATTTCATCATAACCTGTATTATTTACAAGTTTTTCAGCCATTTCTAATAGTTTGTTTGCAGTTCTTTCCCTAACAGGCCTATATATCATGCCTGCTTGACAGAACCTGCATCCCCTTGTGCAGCCTCTAAAGGTTTCAAGCATTATTCTATCATGGACTATTTCGGTTAATGGAACAATAAAGGCCTCTGGATAATAAGATTTATTAAGATCCTTTATAATTCTTTTTTTAATTACCTTTGGATATTCCTCCTTCTTAGGAATCATTCTTTTTATAGTTCCGTCTTCATTGTATTCTATATCGTAAAACTGAGGAACATATACTCCTTGGATCTTTGTTATTTCTTCTAAAAATTCTATTCTTTTGCCTCTTCTTTCCTTCCACTTTACATATATATCAATAACCTCTATTAATGCCTCTTCTGCTTCGCCTATTATAAAGAAATCAGCAACATCTGCTAAAGGTTCAGGATTAAAGGCACTAGGACCGCCAAAAACTACAAAAGGACCCGATTCCCTATCTTTTGAAAGGAAGGGAATGCCTGCAAGATCAAGCATGTTTATTATATTTGTATAACTCATTTCATACTGCAAAGTAAAACCAACAAAATCAAAATCTTTTATAGGATCTTTAGTTTCTAAGGCATAAAGAGGAATATCATTCTTTCTCATCTCATCCTCCATATCCACCCATGGAGCAAAAACCCTCTCACAATATGTATCTTTCCTTTCATTTAATAGATGATATAATATTTTAATCCCAAGATGCGACATCCCAACTTCATAAACATCAGGAAAACACATAGCAAATCTAACCTTAACGGTTGTCGGATCTTTAACTGCCATATTTATTTCATTTCCTATATACCTAGCAGGCTTTTGAACTCTCCTTAATATATCTTCAGGTATTTTTACCATATAAATTCCTCCCAAAGCAGCTTAATATTAACATATCATATAATAACAAAGTATTCTAAAATAAGCAATAAAAATATATAACCGCCAATTGGCGGTTAATATTGCTTTATGTATTTTAATGGATCAACAGAAGTATTATTGAATTGCAGTTCAAAGTATAATGCATACTTTTTTGTTTTCGGAATCAAACCGTTAACTCCAACTACCATTCCTTTTTTTACTGTCTCCCCTTCAGTTAATCTTATTTCATCTAAGTAACCGAATATAGATTTATAACCATTCTTATGATCTATAGTGATTAAAAGCCCATATTCATCATTTGCCTCTATTTTTTCTACAACTCCATCAAAAATTGCCTTAACATCTTTTGAAGTTTCCGTTTCATAAATAATGCCTTTTGAAATATTATCTTCATTTATTTTTTCACCAAACTTTAAAACTATTTTCCCTTCAATTGGAACCTGATCGATAATAAATTCCTGCTGTTTGAAAACCTTAATCGAGCCTAAGTTAAATGAGCTTAGTTTATTCATTGCAAAGCTTTTTATTTGCTGTGTGTAGTCCTTGTAAAAGGCATTTTTAATTCCTTCATTCATCCAAAGGGCTGTATTTGTCTTTACAGCCTTTAATACTATAAAAAAAATTAATATTATAAGAACTATCGATAAATTATTTATTAACTTGCTTAAAAAATCGCTTGATTTTTTATTTCTATTTCTAATGTGATTATAATAATTTTGTGAATACAATATAATCACCCCCTTAACATTATATGAATTAAATTATTCCTATATGTTAAGGGGGAAATTTTAAAAGTTTATTTTTTGTTTTCTCATTCCGACGTTAACAATAAGTGCTATTGATATGACGTTAGTAAGAAGTGAACTACCGCCATAACTCATAAATGGAAGAGGTATCCCTGTTATTGGCATAAGTCCTATATCCATACCTATGTTTTGCAATATTTGAAATACAAACATAGATAAAATTCCGATAACCAAGAACCTTCCAAATCTATCCTTAGAATTTTTAGCTATATATAATCCCTTCAAGGAAATATTCAAATAAGCAAGTAATAATAAAAGAACGCCAATGAACCCAAATTTCTCAGCAAAAACGCAAAATATAAAATCTGTATGTGCTTCGGGAATAAACTTTCCATCGGTTAAACCAGAGTTGAAAAGCCCAATTCCAAAAAACTTCCCTGAACCTACTGCTATTTTAGCCAGATAAGCATTATAGCCTGCACCAAGTTTGTCCATTTCTGGTTTTAGAAAAACTAAAATTCTGTTTTTTTGGTATTCCTTTAAAATATTAAGCTTCCAAACAGCTATAAATGAAGTTAATCCAGCAATTGCAGTCCAATAAATAAATCTAAGGTCAAGCCCCGCCACAAAAATCATGCCTAAGATAGTCATTGCAAATATTAAATTGGTTCCTGTATCCGGCTGAAGTTGTATAAGGGCCATAGGAATTAATGCTATTATGGCTATCT
Organism: Caloramator sp. CAR-1; assembly: GCF_030546345.1. Classification (NCBI taxonomy): domain Bacteria; kingdom Bacillati; phylum Bacillota; class Clostridia; order Eubacteriales; family Clostridiaceae; genus Caloramator; species Caloramator sp. CAR-1. The sequence goes on along the minus strand of NZ_JAUONW010000037.1, from coordinate 14,747 downwards.
TTGATAAATTTTTAAAGGTATTGATGTTTTCAATATCCTCTAAAACCTTTGCTATTGTTATTATAGTCGCTAATTTAGCAAACTCCGAAGGCTGAATACCTAATGGTCCTACCCCTAGCCATGCCTTTGCGTTATTTCTTACACTTCCAAATAATAGAACTGCTATTAATAAGATAATTGAGATGGAATAAAGTATCTTATAATATCCACCAATTATATTATAATCAATAAATATAATTAGAAAAAATATTGCCATAGAGATTATAAAGAATAAGGATTGAAAAATTAGCCTCTGCAAGTTTCCCTGGCTAAAGGCTAAAGTTGCTGCTCCTATCGATATTATGCCAGATGCAATTATAAATATCATGCTAAAAATAATAGAATAATCTATATTTTTCATAATTTTCTTATCAACGCTTAATTTTGTTAGCATAACAACACTCCTTATATATAGGCTCTTTTACTAAATAATTATATTAAAAATCATAACCCTTTACAAGGTAAATATATATTTCTTGTAAAGGGTTATGATTTTTATTTTGCGGTATCCTTCATTTTTCTAATTGGAATATTTGCAATTAAAGCTGGAGTGCTGATTCCTTCTTCACCTGCTTTAGTTAATTTTATTTCTAAACCTCTCTCATCTATTTCAGCATAATCGGATATCACTCTAATTATATCGCTTTTTAGCATTTCAAGAAAAGTGGGAGAAACATTTGCCCTATCATGTATCAATATTAATTTAAGCCTTTCCTTAGCTACATCCTTTGACGGAGGCTCTTTGCTGAATAATTTTAAAAAATCCATAACACCCCTCCTATCTTCTAAATAGCTTTTTGAATATTGAGAAGAATCCGGATTCTTCGTTATCTAATTCCATAAATGGCACTTCTTCACCTAAAAGCCTTCTTGCTATATTTTTATAAGCTTGTCCTGCTTTAGATGCCGGATCAGTTACAGCTGGCTCTCCCCTGTTTGTTGAAATGACTATCTTTTCATCATCAGGAACGATTCCTAATAGCTTAATCGCTAAAATATCAGTCATATCATCAATATTTAGCATCTCTCCCTTTTTCGTCATTTCAAATTTAATCCTGTTTATTATAAGCTGATGGTCCTCTAAGCCCTTTGCTTCAAGCTTTCCTATTATCCTATCTGCATCCCTTACTGCTGATACTTCAGGGGTTGTAACCACTATTGCTCTGTCGGCTCCTGCTACAGCATTTTCAAAACCGTGTTCTATACCTGCAGGGCAGTCTATAATAACATAGTCAAACTCGTTTTTTAGATTTTCAACAAGTTCCTGCATTTGCTCAGGCGTAACTGCTGTCTTGTCCTTTGTTTGTGCTGTCGGAAGCAAGAATAAATTATCGAGCCTCTTATCTTTTATAAGAGCTTGTTTTAATTTGCAGGTTCCCTCAACTACATCTACAAGGTTATAAACAATCCTATTTTCCAAACCTAAATGTAAATCAAGATTTCTAAGACCAGTATCAGCATCCACAACTACAACCTTCTTCCCAAGCATTGCAAGGGCTGTTCCTATATTTGCTGTAGTTGTGGTTTTTCCTACTCCACCCTTTCCAGATGTTACTACTATCGATGTTCCCATTAAAATCCCTCCACTTTAGATTAGTTTATTAGGTAAATATGGTTCTATAGAAATAAATTTTCCTTTAATTTTTGCCACCTCTGGAATCTTAGGTTTATTCATCTTATCATCCGGCGATCTTGATATCACATCAGCAATCCTAATCTGTTCCGGCTGTAATTCATAAGCCGCTATAAAGGCCTTATAATTTCCATCTGCCCCTGCATGGACAATACCTCTTACAACTCCAAGAACTATTATGTTCCCAGTTGCTACAACTTCAGCCCCTGAATTTACGTCGCCTATAATGACGATGTTGCCATCATAGAAGATTCTTTGTCCTGATCTTATTGTTCTTTTATATATTTTTGTTATCGCTTCATTTAAATCTTGACCTTTTTTAGGTGTATTGGTCTTTTTATCCTCAAAAATCAAGTTTATGTTAAATTCCTTTAATAACTCATCCTTCAAGCTATGTAGGAATTCCTCTGAAAGCTCATAGTCACTTTTAAGATACATCCTACTTCCATAAAAAAAGTCCTTGCCCTGACATAATTTCTCAAAGATATCCTTTTTAATTTCGTTAGGTTCTTTTCCTAAAACATAAACAACAATACCATTTCTATTGCCTTTGAAAACTACAGAACCCATTCCTAACCTCCACTTTCTATTTAATATAATTCTTCACAAAAAGCTTAAATCCTTCATAATTTCAAATTATTTTTTCGTTTAATTATTATTTTATCATACAAAAGAAACTAAAAAAATACATAAAGTGAACAAAAGCTGTCGTTTTCGCAAAACGACAGCCAAACTTAATTATTTCTATTGAGCTGATTATTCGAACTACTATTTGTATTATTTGTGGAATTAGTTGCAGGTTTATTGAGCCCAAAATATTGTTCATATATTGCCCTTGCAACAGGTGCAGCATAGCTTCCGTGTCCTGCATTGTAAATTACAACAACAACCGCAATTTCTGGATTATCATAGGGAGCAAATCCAATATACCAGCCATAGGCAGCACGCCCTTTGAGCTTTAATGAATCATCTACCGAAGCACTTCCTGTTTTCCCACCTGTTGGAATAGGGAAATTTCTAAATGTTGAAGAAGCTGTTCCACCCTCTTCTGTAACCTTCCTCATACCTTCCTTAACAGCTTCAACATATTTAGGATTTAAGTTTAATTTTTGCAAAACTTCAGGATTATTTTCATATTTAACCGTCCCATCAGGGTTTAATACCTTTTTTACAAGGTGCAGTTTATATCTTGTTCCTCCATTTACCAAAGTAGAAACATAGCTTGCCATCTGAAGGGGAGTTAAATCCGTATAACCTTGACCAATCGAAGCATTTAAAATCTGATAAAATTTATTTGCATCAGTATGAAGAATATTTAATTCACTTTTTATAAATTTTTTAGCCTTTTCATCAAATATTCCAATTGAATCAAGTAAATTTTCATCATACTGGCCCGATATTAGCATATTTCTTAATGCCCTATATCCAGGCGTTCCACTATCGATTGTGTAAATTTTGTATTTATTTTTTAGTGTTTCTTTTATAACATACATAGTATAATCAACATTGCTTCTCACTATTTTTTGAGGGTTTGCAACTTCACCTGGATTTTCTTGTATCTCAATTCCCGTTTTAGGCATCTCTCCTGTTTTAGGGTCTCTAATAAGTCCAAATTTATATGCCCATTCGTTAAATTTTTCCCTCCCTAATCTTTTTCCTACTTCAAAGAAAAAGTAGTTGCAGGAAACCTGTATAGCCTTTGCAACATCTACAGGACCGTGAGTCCTTCTTTTTTCATTCCATATCCAGCAGGCACGATGAAATCCTGGTAATCCATCATATACCCCTTTGTCAACTATTATTGTGTCTGGACTTATCACGCCCTCCTGCAATCCTGCAATAGCAACCAATGGTTTAAATGTTGATCCTGGTGGTGCAGTCCCATAAGTTGCATAATTAAATGTAGGAAGAGGAACTAAACCAAAATCTCGACCCTGTGGCCACAGATACTCTACAAGCTCCTTTGGTGGTGACCCTTTTTCTGCAAACAAGTTTGGATCAAATCCTGGCCTACTTGCTAAAGCTAAAATTTCTCCAGTTTTTACATCAACGACAACTGCAGCGCCAATGTTTGCGTTAGGATATGGTTCATCAGTTGGAATTTTTCTTGTTCTAATATTTTCCATAGTTTCATCAAGGGCCTTTTCGGCAACCTTTTGTAATTCAACATCAATGGTCGTTACAACTGAATCCCCAGGTATTGAATCAAGTCTTGCTGTTTCGTGCAGTATCCTTCCAAATTTATCTACATCAACTTCAATACCTCCTGGCTCTCCCCTTAGTGCTATATTTAACTCCTTATTATTTTCTAATGCTTTTTCAAGTCCCTGCTTTCCTATCAATTCCCTGCTTATATCATAGCCTAAGCTTGAATAGTAGTCCTTTTCCTCCTCACTAATTTTACCTAAATATCCTAAAAAGGCTGAACCAACTTCACCATATGGATATTTTCTTATTGGTGATATTTCTGTAAAAATCCCTGGCAAATTGTTTCTTTTATATTCAACAGCAAGGGCTGTTTTTTTGCTAACGTTTTTTGCAACATATATTGCCCTATATTGTGAAAATATCGACTCTTGAATAGAATGCCTGAAGGCGATTAACTTCAAAGCTTCGTCAATTGTCATATTATATTTAAAGATAAATTTATTATTGTTATATGAATCTAACAGGCCAAACTTATTTGCTAATTCTATAAAACTTTCCTTTGCATTTAAGCCCTCATCAAGTTTATAAAATTCTTTAAATTTTACTTCTCTTTTTTTATTTATCTCCTTCTCTGATGAGCCAAAATCAAATTTAAAGATACCATTTTCATACACTATAGGAAAATTTGGTGTATTTATCTTTTGTTCGTCACCATTTTTAATTATTAATCTAATCGTGTCTAATAAAACCTTATTAATTTCATCATTATCTGCCTTTGACTTGACGTTATTATAAGTTATGTTAAAACTTTGAACATTCGTTGCAAGTTTATTGCCATTTCTATCTAAAATCTCTCCCCTTGGTGCAATTTCATTTATAAACTTTCTTCCCTTTTCTTCTGCAAGTGTTCTATAATATTCGCCGTTAACGACTTGTAGATAGAATACTCTTGATATCAATGTAATGAAAACAAAATAAATAATATATTTAAAGGCAGCAATTCTTGCTGCTTCATTTTTTTTCATATTATCACCCTATTCTAAAACTTCCATTCTTTTTGTAAAAAAGCAATATTAACTATCTTTTTTAAAAAGCTAAATAGTAAAATAGCAAAAATTGTGTTAGAAATCAGCTCAAAAGGAACTACATCTTTAATTATCTTTATAAAGTCAATTTTTATTGATGCAATATAATAACTCCCAAATATAATCAAATATTTCAATATAACCGCCAAGACGTTTAATAATATTAGTATTAATGTTCTTTCTTTATAAATCTTTTTTTGGACTAATGCAAACAAATACGATATAGATATATATATAATCGAATTAACTCCAAAAACATAGGGTGAAAAGCTATCAACAATTAGTCCTGTTACTAATGCAACAATAAAGGATTCAACCTCATCTAATAGCAAAGATGAGCAAGCAATAAAAGCTAGAGTAGCATCAAGGGCCAAAAAGTTTATTTTCAGCCCTGATAAAAAGGATTGCTGCAATATTAAAATAAAAATTGAAATTAAAATAAAAGTTAAAGCTCTTTTCACTTTATTCTTCTCCCCTACTTAATAATAACCATAACTTTTTCTAATTTTTTAAAATCTACTTCTGGTTTTATATAGGCAACTTTTGTAAGATTTGGCTTTTCCTCTTCAATTGATGTTATTTTCCCTATTAAAATATTGTCTTGAATGATACTATCTCCTTCAGAAATAATATTGGTAGTTACAACTAAATCTCCTTCCTTTGCCTTAGTATCATAGGGAAGCATACTGATTTTGCATTGTTTGTCTTTGTTGATTGATTTTATACCTGTAAGAAGACCAATATCCTCAGTAGAAGAAACTTTAGCAGGAATATTAGCCATTTCATCCAAAATAGTCATTACCTTGGAATTATTTTGATTAACTTCTATTACTTGTCCAACAAAACCGTTTCCTGCAATAACATATTGACCCTTTTTTACACCATCGTTACTTCCTACATCAATCAATAAAATATCAAACCATTCCCCACCAACTTTTGCTATAACATTTGCTCCTAATAATTTAATATTTCTATTGGAATTTTTAAAATTAAGTAGCTTGTTAAGCTCTTCGTTTTCCTTTTTAAACTTTTCAAAGTCTACTAATTTAAGCCTTAGCTCCTCTACTTCCTTTTTTAATTCATCGTTTTCTTTTTTTAAACTGGCAAGAGAGGATACAAACTGAAAAATATTACTTATTCTTTGCCCTGCTACATATAAAGTTTTCTGAAGGGGTCTAAACCCCATTGTTAATATATTTTGAACTATGCCAGTATTTCCTTTATTACCAGCGGTTATTCCTATAAATATCGTAAATGCAAGACAAAGAACAAGCACTATTGTAAGTAGCTTGTTCTTTAAAAAGTCCATAATTATCCCTCTTTCTATTTTGATTTGGAAAGTCCAAATCCTTTAGTTCCAGAAAGTTTATCGATATATTCTAATGCCTTACCAGCTCCTATGGCCACGCAATCTAATGGATTTTCAGCAACATGAACTGGAATATGTGTTTCACTATTAATTAATTTATCAAGTCCTCTTAATAAGGCTCCTCCACCTGTTAGCATAATTCCTTTATCCATAATATCAGCTGCAAGTTCGGGTGGAGTTTTTTCTAATGTAAATTTTATAGCATCAACTATTGCTGTAACAGGCTCCTTTATTGCCTCTCTTATTTCTGATGAAGTAATTGTTATAACCTTTGGTAGACCTGAAACTAAATCTCTTCCCTTTATATCCATAGTCATTTCTTCATCTTCTGGGAAGGCTGAACCAATTTGAATCTTTATTTGTTCGGCTGTTCTTTCTCCAATCATTAAATTATATTCCTTCTTTATATAATTAACAATTGACTGGTCAAGTTCATCTCCAGCAATTCTTAGAGATTTACTTGTTACAATGCCATCCAATGAAATAACAGCAACCTCTGTTGTTCCACCACCAATATCTACAACCATACTTCCCGTAGGTTCATTTACAGGTAGTCCTGCACCAATTGCTGCTGCCATTGGTTCCTCTAATAAATGAACCTCCCTTGCTCCTGCTTGTTTAGTTGCTTCTTCTATTGCCCTTTTTTCAACTTCTGTTACACCTGATGGATAGCATACAACAATTCTTGGTCTTACAAAGGCACCTCCATTAGTAACCTTTTGTATAAACTTTTTTAGCATTGTCTGTGTAACGTCAAAATCAGCAATAACCCCATCCTTTAATGGTCTAATTGCCACAATATTTCCAGGTGTTCTTCCTATCATTTCTTTTGCTTCATCGCCAACTGCTAATACTTGTCTTGAATTGTCGTTTCTAATAGCAACTACTGAAGGCTCCCTTAATATAATACCCTTTCCTTTTACATATATCAATGTGTTTGCTGTTCCTAAATCGATACCCATATCCTTTGAAAATCCAAATAATGCCATGTCATATACTCCTTTCCTAGAATAAATTTTTTTCCTTTAAACTAATATAGCAGCCATCTCCAATAATAATATGATCAAGCAGTTCTATCCCAACTAATTTGCCAACTTCGAATAACCTCTTAGTTATATTTATATCCTCCATGCTTGGCTCAGGATCACCTGATGGATGATTATGACATATAATTATGGAAGAACTGCTCCTTCTTATAGCCTCACTAAACACCTCACGAGGATGAACTATAGAAGAATTAAGACTTCCTATTGAAATGTCCTTTATATCAATAACAATATTTTTAGTGTTTAGAAAAATAACTCTTAAAAATTCCTTTTTTAAATACCTCATGTCTTCTCCTATTAAGTTAAATACATCCTTTGGAGAAGTAATTTTGATTTTGTTTGAATTTCTCAAACCTCTTAACCTTTTACCTAATTCAATGGCAGCTTTGATTTGTGCAGCCTTTGCTAAGCCTACGCCCTTAATACTACTTAATTCTTCAATAGTGCAATTAGATAAAAAGTCAAGACCATTTTTTGAAATTATGTTTTGTGCTAAATTTATTGCACTAAAATCCTTTGTCCCTGTTCTTAACAATATTGCCAAAAGTTCAGCATTTGATAAAGATTCTGGACCAAATTTTATAAGTCTTTCCCTTGGTCTTTCATCGTGGGGGATATCCCTGATTCTAAAATTACTCAAAAGAAACACTCCCTTTTAACAAATTAACCCCCACTTCCCTTAAAAGTTGATCTAGTTTAAATATTGGTAAACCAACAACGTTAAAAAAACATCCATTTATTGACTTGACAAACAAGCTACCAATGCCTTGAATGGCATATGCCCCTGCTTTATCAAAGGGTTCTTTTGTATTTATATAATCCAAAATCTCTTGTTCTGTTAATTCCTTAAAAACCACTTCTGTTTTCTCAAAGTCGCATTTTAAAATTTCCTTACCTAAATCGTATACACAAATAGCTGTTACAACTTCATGGGTGCTGCCACTTAATACCTTTAACATTTTAATTGCATCTTCTTCATCTTTAGGCTTTCCAAAAACTTTACCATCCTTAGTAACAATGGTATCAGCTGAAATTATTATAAAATCTCTATTAATATTTTTAGCAACATCAAGAGCTTTACCCTTTGCCATATCTATTGCTAATGATATAGGATCCATTTCGAAAATTTTTTCTTCAAAACTTGAAGGGACAATATCAAAATCTATATTGAATTTACGAAGCAATTCAATTCTTCTTGGGGATGATGAAGCAAGAAGGATTCTTTTCATATCATCACCTACATTTTTTTATAAAGGAAAAAGCCCAAAATCATTCCTACAATAGTAAGTATATTAACTTTAAAAGATAAAGCAAAGGTCAATGTAAAAATCTTTAAATCCAAAAATATTGGTTTATTAAGCCCTAAGAAATAACTTTTTTGTAAAATAGAAAGTTGATTAAGGGATGAACCAATTATCTCTCCAAGCATTGTCCCTGCAAGGCCAAATATTAAAAGCAGTATTATTAGATAACCTATTCCCCTATAATTATACTTACCCATATTGACTACCCCTTTAATAATTTTTAAACATTTTATTAATTTTTAAACATACTTATCAAATTCTCTTTTATAGTTTAGCATTAATTATGAATAAAAACAAGTATCAATAAAGCGTGCAAGACATCTTGCACGCTTTATATTAAATTAATACTTTTCTCTTTTTACATAGTGTGTATGCAACAACTCATGGCTCTTATGGCTATTTGGCTCACCTAAGAACTCTTCGTAAAGTCTTATTACATATGGATTTTTATGGGATTTTCTGATTTGTAAGTGTCTATCTTCTTCGTATATAGCCTTTGCTCTTTCTACTCTCACATCAACTTTTTCCCTTGTTTTTGCATCAACTATAGGCTGACCGCCACCTGTTACACATCCACCTGGACAAGCCATTACTTCTATAAAGTCATAATGCTTTTCTCCACTTTTTACCATTTCCAATACTCTTCTTGCATTAGCAAGTCCATGTGCAATTGCTGCCTTAACTACCTTTCCGTTTAATTCAATTTCAGCTTCTTTAATTCCTTCTACTCCTCTTACTGCTGTAATTTCGATATTTTCAAGTTCCTTTCCAGTAACTATTTCATATATAGTTCTTAATGCAGCTTCTGTAACTCCTCCAGTAGCCCCAAAAATTACACCGGCACCAGTTGATTCTCCAAATGGATTATCAAATTCTTCATCAGGAAGGTTTACAAAGTCAATACCTGCTTCCTTTATCATTTGTGCTAATTCTCTTGTTGTTAATACATAGTCTACGTCTTGTAAGCCGTTATGGGACAATTCTTCTCTTTGTCCTTCAAATTTTTTACCTACACAGGGCATTATGGAAACAGTCACTATATTCTTTGGATCGATTCCCATCTTTTCAGCAAAATAAGTCTTAATTAAAGCTCCTTCCATTTCACTTGGCGACTTGCAGGTTGAAAGATTTTCCGTCATTTCAGGATAATAATGTTCAACAAACTTTACCCATCCAGGGCAGCAGGATGTCATAAGTGGTAACCTTTCGCCTTTATTTAATCTATTTAATAACTCTGTTCCTTCTTCCATGATTGTAACGTCAGCTCCAAAATCTGTATCAAAAACCTTGTCAAAGCCTAATCTTCTTAAAGCTGCCACCATCTTACCAGTTACTCTTGTTCCAATTGGCATGCCAAATTCTTCACCAAGAGCAACTCTAACAGCTGGCGCAGTTTGAACTACAACAAATTTTTCTGGATTAGAAATCGCCTTCCATACTTCTTTTATATTTTCCTTTTCATACAATGCACCGACAGGACATGCCATTATACATTGTCCGCAGTTTATACAAACAGTATCAGCTAACGATTTATTGAAGGCAGGCGAAACCTTTGTTTTAAATCCTCTTCTTGCAAAGTTAATAGCATAGACTGTCTGAACTTCGCTACAAGTTGCAATACATCTACCACAAAGTATGCACTTTTCAGGATCCCTGACAACTGAAGCTGAAGCACTGTCTATATCTTCATGAGTCTTTTCTCCTTCAAATCTTAAATCCCTTATATTTAGCTCCTTTGATACTTTCTGAAGTTCACAGTTTTCACTTCTTATACAAGTTGTGCATTCTCTCTTATGATTTGAAAGGATCAATTCAACAACAGCCTTTCTTGCCTCTCTAACCTTTTGAGTATTTGTTTTAACAACCATGCCATTTTCAGCCTCTAGTGTGCATGAAGCAAGAAGCCTTGGACCAACTTCAACAACACATACTCTACAAGCTCCAAACTTATTAACATCCTTTAAATAGCAAAGTGTAGGTATTTCAATTCCAATCTTTCTTGCAGCTTCAAGGACAGTTGTTCCCTTTGGAACTTCAACTTCAAAGCCATCTATAGTTAATTTAACTAATTCCATCGTCTTCACCCCTTAAATTACTTTTTCACGATTGCCTTGAATGGACATTTTTCCATACATACGCCGCATTTTACACACTTATCTTGGTCTATAACAAATGGTTCCTTTACCTTTCCACTTATTGCGTTTGCTGGACAGTTTCTTGCACAGATGCTGCAGCCCTTACATTTTTCTGCTACTATTTCATACTTCATAAGTGACTTACATACTCCTGCTGGACATCTCTTTTCCTTTACATGTGCTTCATATTCATGTCTAAAGTATTTTAAAGTTGATAATACTGGATTTGGTGCCGTCTGTCCAAGTCCGCAAAGGGCTGTATTCTTTATCTGAATAGATAGTTCTTCTAATTTTTCAAGATCCTCTTCTGTTCCTTTTCCTTCTGTTATCTTTTCAAGTATCTCTAATAATCTTTTTGTTCCTATTCTACATGGAGTGCATTTTCCACAGGATTCATCTTGCGTAAACTCTAAATAGAACCTTGCAACGTCTACCATACAGTTATCTTCGTCCATTACAATCATACCGCCTGATCCCATCATTGAACCTAAAGCTGTTAATGTATCATAATCAATTGGAGTATCTAAATGTTCTGCAGGTATACATCCTCCTGATGGCCCTCCTGTTTGAACTGCCTTAAACTTCTTTCCGTTTGGTATTCCTCCACCTATTTCATATATTATTTCTCTTAATGTTATCCCCATTGGAACTTCTACAAGCCCTGTATTTCTTATCTTTCCACCAAGGGCAAATACCTTCGTTCCCTTGCTCTTTTCTGTTCCTATAGATGCAAACCATTCCGCTCCATTTAAAATGATTGGTGGAATATTTGCATAGGTCTCAACATTGTTTATTACTGTTGGTTTGCCCCATAGTCCTGACTGTGCTGGGAATGGAGGCTTTGGTCTTGGCATTCCTCTTTTTCCTTCTATTGAGTTCATTAGAGCTGTTTCTTCTCCACATACAAAGGCTCCTGCTCCAAGTCTTACCTCTATATCAAAATCAAAGCCTGTCCCAAAAATGTTCTTGCCTAAAACTCCATATTCCCTTGCCTGCTTTATTGCAACTTCAAGTCTTTGCACCGCTATTGGATACTCCGCCCTTACATAAATGTACCCTTGATTTGCTCCTATTGCATATCCTGCTATTGCCATCGCTTCTAATACTGAATGTGGGTCCCCCTCAAGAACAGATCTATCCATAAAGGCACCTGGGTCCCCTTCATCAGCGTTGCATATTACATATTTTTGATCACCCTGTGACTTTGCCGTAAACTCCCACTTAAGTCCTGTTGGGAATCCTCCGCCTCCTCTTCCTCTTAAACCTGACTTCTTAACTACTTCTATAACTTCCTGTGGCGTCATTTCTGTTAAAACCTTCGCTAAAGCCTTGTATCCATCAAAAGCTATGTATTCGTCTATGTTTTCAGGGTCTATTACACCGCAGTTTCTTAAGGCTATTCTGTATTGTTTCTTGTAGAAGTCTACTTCGTTTAATGACTTTATTCTTCCTTCGTCTACTGATTCTGTATATAAAAGTCTTTTTACTACTCTCCCCTTTACAAGGTGTTCCTTTACAATCTCTTCTACATCCTCAACCGTTACTCTGCTGTAGAAAGCTCCCTCTGGATATACTATAACTACTGGGCCTAATTCGCAAAGTCCGAAACATCCAGTCCTTATTATTTCTATTTCATTTTCTATTCCATTTTTCTTTACTTCTCCATGAAACTTTTCCTTTAAATCCATTGAACCTGATGATGTGCAGCCTGTCCCACCACAGATTAATACCTGTGAACGATAAAATGCCATAACTTCCCCTCCAATCATTCATTTTCTGCCTTAAAATCGTTTAGTATCTTACCTTGAACTACATGAAGTGTATATTCCTCTACTACCTTACCGTCCTTAACATGCTCCCTTACTATTCTTCTCGCCTTTTCTGCGTCCATCTTTACATAAGTTACCTTTTCTTCGCCAGGTTTAGACACTTCAACAATGGGCTCTATTTTACAAAGACCTATACATCCTGTTTGAGCAACTGTAACATCTGCTAATCCAAGCTTTTCAACCTCTTCCATAATAGCAAGAAGAACAGGTCTTGCTCCTGCTGCTATTCCGCAGGTTGCCATACCAACTACTATTCTTGTTGTTGTTCTGTCCTTCCTTTGGTTTACTCTATCAAGGGTCCTTTGTCTTATTTCCTCTAATTCCTTTAATGTTTTCATTTTAGGCACCTCCACCTATTTCTTTTAAATTATCTTTTATATATTCCTTTATCCACATCAAAACTTCTGGATGATTTAAGTCATCAAAGCCTAAAATTTTTTTTACTTCCCTCGTATCAATTGAAAATAATTTACCGTTAATATTATGTGTATAAACAAAATCTATTTTAGGATTCAACAAGCAGGATACAATCGTTTCTTCAATTCTACCCATCGGAGGCCTATCAATGTGATCATACTGCATTACAGCAACAACTTCTGTTCCTTTACTTACCTGTGAAGAAACCTTTAAAAACCCATTACAAGCCCTGCATGTTGCCTCAAATAAAGATAAGCCTAAGCCAACTTTTCTTGTTGTCCTTGAAGTTACAAAAGGATCAGTAATAGATTCTAACATATCTTTAGGTATCCCTTTGCCATTGTCTTTTATTTTAACTGTGAGAAGATTATCATTTATATTTTCTTTTATTTCTATTTCAATCAACGTAGCCTCCGCATTAATCGAATTTTCTACTATATCCATAATATGAAGAGAAATTTCCCTCATAAAATCTCCTCTTATTTATACTCCTTTAAGATGTTTGGAATATCTTCTGGGGTTAATCTACCATATACTTTTTCTCCAATAACCATAACTGGAGCAAGGCCACACGCACCAAGACATCTTGTAGCTTCTAATGTAAACTTTCCATCGGCAGTTGTTTTTCCAACTTCAATTCCAAGCTCCTTAGATAGTCTATCGATAAGACCTTGTGCACCTTTAACGTAGCAAGCTGTTCCAAGGCATACTCTAATTATATGTTCACCCTTTGGTTCAAGTGAGAAATATGAATAAAAGGAAGCTACACCATAAATTTCTGACATTGGAACATTTAGCTCCTGTGATACAATCTTTAAAACATCTTCAGGAAGATAACCATAAATGTTTTGAATTTGATGTAATACTGGTATTAGGCCACCTTTAACATCCTTGTATTTTTGGATAACCTCTTTTGCATTTTCTAATCTTTCGTCTACTTGATTTCCACCACAACAGCAGCAATTTTGTTGATTCATAATTTCACTCCCCTTGTTTGATATTTTACTAACATTCTTTATTATGAAATTTGGACTAATGAAAATTTTTTAATATTATAATCTCATTAGCCAAATTACGTAAACACGAGTTAATATCACCTTTTTTGTAGTTTTTTAAAAACAAAAGATATTCATCATAAAATTTTTTAATTCTTTCATCATTTATATTAGATATATTATCAATTGATAATTGTTCTTGTTGTATTTCACCCTTTAATAAGCTTATTTGTTTTATAACAGTTTTTAGTAATTCTGCATATTTCTTATTATTATTCAGAAGTTTCGCAGATTAAAAAATAAATAGGGCGTAGCCCCTTGATATGTAATGGTTTAGATGAATAATAATTGAAATATGTAAATTCCGATTTTTACTGGAAAAAATTTAGGGTTTAAAAATGAAAACATCCTTTCTATAATGAATTTTGCTACAAACCCAATAGAAAGGATGTTTTGAGATGAACAAACGTTATTTAAAACAAATGCTCACCTACTTCTCTAAGGTATACCATCTTGGAGAAAAAATCAAGGGGTTAAAAGATGGAAGAATAAATCCTCAAATTGAAACTTCAACTATTTCATTTATAGTTCTGTTCACATTTATCTGTAGACTTAAAAGTTTTAATAGACTCGAACATTGGTTGGAAAAAGGAAGATTTAAAAATTTATTTCCAAAGAAAACAAGATTGCCCCATATTGACGCCGTTAGGCGTTCCTTAAGTAGTTTTGATATAAACAGTTTGAATG